>JAKPBL010000674.1 GCA_029778965.1 Bacteroidota bacterium | reverse complement strand
CCTGGATCGTTTTGATTCCTTGCTGATCGCTACAACGGCCGTTTGGGTATATGTTGTGGGGAGGGGGGTATAGGAGAAGCCAGCTTTCTCTTCGCAATATACATAGGCAACCAGCTGGGTTGCATGCGCTTCCTGTTGATCACAGGGTAAATAGGTTTTACCTTTTGACTTTCCTTACTTTTGCCGGATGGAACAATTGTTGGAGCAGATCAACGCCTACAAAACGGAGATCGAATCGCTGACCCCTGCCGATGCCGCTGCATTGGAAACATACCGCATCCGTTTCCTGGGTGCCAAGGGTATTGTGAAGGCGCTGTTCGGCGAAATGAAACAGGTGCCGAACGAAAGCAAAAAGTCTTTTGGCGCCGTGCTGAACGACTTCAAGCAACTGGCGGAGGGCAAATATGAAGAATGGAAAACAGGGCTTGCCGGACAACCGGCAGAAGCGGCGCCGGCTGTTGATTTCACGCTGCCGGGCGCTACCGACCCGATGGGCTCCCGGCATCCGATCAGCCTGGTGCGCAACGAAATTGTGTCCATTTTCAGGCGGCTGGGCTTCGCGGTAGCAGAAGGCCCTGAAATAGAAGACGACTTCCACAACTTTACCGCGCTTAACCTGCCCGAACACCATCCCGCACGCGATATGCAGGACACGTTCTACCTGCACCGGAACCCCGACTGGCTGCTGCGCACACATACCAGCAACGTGCAGGTGCGTGAAATGGAAAAAGGCAAATTGCCGATACGGGTGATTTGTCCCGGCCGCGTGTACCGCAATGAAACCATATCGGCCCGCGCGCACTGTTTCTTTCACCAGGTGGAGGGGTTGTATATCGATGAGCAGGTATCTTTCGCCGACCTGAAGCAGACCCTTTATTTCTTTGTGCAGGAACTGTTCGGACAGGACGTGAAGATCCGTTTTCGTCCCTCGTATTTCCCCTTCACAGAACCCAGCGCTGAAATGGATATAAGCTGCCTGCTATGCCACGGTAAAGGCTGTAATGTGTGTAAGCATACAGGCTGGGTGGAAATTCTCGGCTGCGGCATGGTGCATCCCCATGTGCTGGAAAACTGCGGCATCGATCCCAATAAATATACGGGGTACGCTTTCGGCATGGGCATCGAAAGGATCACTATGCTGAAGTACCAGATCAATGACCTGCGCCTCTTCAGCGAGAACGATGTGCGCTTCCTGGAACAATTCAGTGCCAGCTTCTAACCATATAAAATATCCTTCGGTGCTCGTTACCGGCGGCACCGGCTTTGTGGGCGCCTACATCATTCGCGAGCTGCTGCAACGCGGGTACACCGTGCATGCCACCCGCCGGCAGCATTCGAAAATGCCCTTTTTTATCGACCGCCGCTGGCTCGATGCCGTGCAGTGGCTCGATGCCGACCTGCTCGACCTGGTTGCGCTCGAAGATGCGATGCAGGGCGTCGATGCGGTCATACATGCGGCGGCCATGGTTTCTTTCGACGCTGACCAGCGTCGTGAGATGTATGCGACAAACGTACAGGGAACCGCCAATGTCATGAACCTGGCCATCGAGCGCTCTGTCAGCCGCGTGGTATATATCAGCTCGGTGGCTGCCCTCGGCCGTACCGAACATGGCGAGCAGGTGGACGAAAGAAGCCAGTGGAGCCAAAGCCGCCTGCATACGCATTATTCCATCAGCAAGCAGATGGCTGAAATGGAAGTATGGCGCGCCATGGCCGAAGGATTGAACGGGGTGATCCTCAACCCGAGCACGGTGCTGGGTTATGGCGACTGGAACAGCAGCAGTTGCGCCCTCTTCCGGCAGGCCTACGACGAGTTTCCCTGGTACACCGACGGCGTTAACGGTTTTGTAGCGGTCGAAGACCTGGCTGCCATTGCAGTGGACATGCTTGAAACGGAAACGACGATGGAACGGTTTGTGGTCAGCGGCGATAACTGGCCGTTCAGGCAATTGCTTACCGAAATGGCCCATGCCTTTGGCAAAAAACCACCCCACCGGAAAGCCAACCCCTGGATGGGCGCACTGGCCTGGCGGTTGGAAAAAATACGATCGTTGTTTTCCGGTAAGAAACCCCTGCTTACCCGTGAAACCGCGCGAGTGGCCCGCAGCAAAACTTATTTTTCTGCTAAAAAAATCCTCGAACTGCTGCCGAACCGGCGGTTTACCGCCCTCGACAAAGCCATCCGCGACAGCGTCGCCGCTTATCAGCGACAGCTTCTCCAGTAAATGGCTTCTTTTTTGCTTTTCAGGCATACCACAACACCCAAAACAACGTTTGACTTTCAGTAAAATCATCGCATGCAAAAGTTATTGGTATTGTTTTTTACCGTACTGGCGCCAATGGCCTGCCTGCAGGCGCAAGACCAGTTTCCGGTAAAAGGGAAAGTAATAGACGCTGCCAGCAATGCACCCCTGGTGGGAGCATCGGTATTTTGCCAGAACACCACCTTCGGGGTAATAACAAATGCCGACGGCGAATTCAGCCTGCGCCTGCCAAACGGTGGTTATGACCTCGTGGTTTCTTTTACCGGGTACCAGTCGGAGCAGCAACGCATCACCGGCGCCCGGGAAGACCTGGTAATAGCGTTGAATACGAAAGACAAAAGCATGGAGGCCGTAGCTGTGGTGGGCAGTAACGAAGTGCCCGACGGACTGGCCAAATACGGTAATTTTTTCAAAGAGCAATTTCTGGGCGGTACGGCAAACGCCGCCGCCT
>JAKPBL010000647.1 GCA_029778965.1 Bacteroidota bacterium | reverse complement strand
AACTCGCCGCCGGTTTCAATGGCAAGGTTAAAGGGCGGGTTGTCTTTGCCGCAGGCGTCGATGAACCAGATCGCATCGTGCATGCCATAAGGGTGCGGCAGCATATCGCGCACGTTATCGAAAATCTTCCGGTTGTTGGCCAGTGCCACCAATGCATCGGCATCGCCGATAACCAGTGGCCGCAGCCGAACCGCCCTTTCCTCTTTTTTCATGCGGTTAAAATTAAGGAACTGTTCCCGGGAAAATACGCCCGGTGCCGGCTTCAAACCATCTGGTATTTTTTGAAAAACCAGACTTTCAGCAGGTCGGCGGTAAGCAGGTACACCAAAACGATCCCCAGCATGATGGTGAGCGACAACAGGGGCAAACGAACGAAACCGATATCACCCGCAAAAGGCAGGTAAGGCAACGCCAGCGTCAGCAGTACACCAATAATGGTAAGCAGCACCAGCGGCCGGGACGGGTTGCTTTTGAAAAAGTTTTTGTGCGTTCGTATGATAAAGAGAATGAGCAGCTCGGTGATGACCGATTCAATGAACCACCCGGTTTGAAAAGAAGCTTCCCGCACTTTTAATACATATAACAGCACCAGGAAAGTGATGATGTCGAACAGGGTGCTGTGAATGCCAAAGATGATGGTGTATCTTTTGATCTGCGCCATGTTCCAGCGGCCGGGTTTTTCTACCAGTTCGTCGTCTACCGAATCGGAGGGAATAGCCAGGTAGGGAAAGTCGGTGATGAAATTGGTAAGCAGTATCTGCTTGGGCAGCATGGGCAAAAAAGGTAGCACGAGCGAAGCGACCGCCATACTGATCATGTTCCCGAAGGTGGAGCCTGTGCTGATGTACAGGTATTTCATGGTATTGGCAAAGGTTCTTCGCCCTTCACGGATGCCCTCGGCCAGCACGGAAAGGTCTTTTTCCATCAGTACAAAGTCGGCGGCCTCCCGGGCTACGTCGGCCGCATTCTCTACGGAAATGCCGACATCCGCCGCATGCAGGGCCGATACGTCATTGATGCCATCGCCCATATAGGCCACCGTGTACGATACGGTAAGCGCTTTGATCAGTTGCTCCTTTTGCTGGGGCTCCATTTCGGCAAAAATATGCGTGCGCTTTACCTGTTCGGTGAGCTGCGAAGCATCCAGCGCAGCCAGTTCTTCCCCGGCCATGATCACGGGGTCGGCGATGCCCAACTGGAGCGCGATCGACCGCGCGATATTCCGGTTATCGCCCGTAATGATCTTGATACCGACCTGCAGTTGCTTCAATTCTGCCACTACGTCGGTAATACCCGTTTTTACGGGGTCTTGCAGCAAAACAAAACCCGCGAAGACCATGTCCGATTCTTCCGAAACAGCCGTTGCGGCCCCGTCCATTTCCTTATAGGCAACGCCTATGACCCGTAGCCCGCTGTTGCCGAAACTGGCAAAGCGTGTTTCGAGCTTATCTTTCTCCGCCGGCAATGCAGACAAATCGTTCGCGCCCAGGCGAACCTTGCTGCAGCAGGCGAGTACTTCCTTGAAAGCGCCTTTGGTGATCAGGTAGTGCCGGCCCTGCGATTCTATGCAGATGCTCAATCGTTTTCGCTGGAAGTCGTAGGGAAGCTCTCCGGTCTTAACCGCCTGTATTTCGGGCTTTACGGGCATCTTTTTAAGCGCCTCATCGATAGGGTTGGAATAACCCGACTGGTATGCTGCGTTCCAGTAGGCCAGCTCACGTACAAATTCATCGGCCTGTCCGTCGGCATTTAGTATGTCGGTAACCGTTATAACACCCTCGGTGATCGTGCCTGTTTTATCGGTGCAGAGCAGGTCAATTTCACCCAGGTTCTGTATGGCGTTCAGCTTGTTCACCAGCACTTTTTTTGCCAGC
>JAKPBL010000643.1 GCA_029778965.1 Bacteroidota bacterium | reverse complement strand
CCTGGCAACACCCGCAATAATACCCCTTGTTGTTGCTGCCTGCAAAAAGGGCATGCGTACTGGTAAAAACTTAACTATTCCTTCTGACCGGCCGTGGAAGGTTTTTAAATGTAGCTGACCCGTTATGTGCAGCGGGGGCACGCGGCTGGTTTCCGGAAAATATTTTGATATTGGTTTTTCGCTGTATTTTGTTCCGGTGCTGTAACAGGCCCGTTTAACCTCAATTATGAAAAATAAAACCCTTCGCTGCCTGCGCAGCGTCATTGTCCTGACCTGCTGCCTCTTTCTTGTACAATCCGTCGCCTGGTCCCAGCGCTTTATGCATTCGGTCGGACCGACCATGACGCTCCTTTCAGGAAAGGAGCAAACCGAATTCAGCAGTAGTAAAATCGACATCTTTCAAACCAATATCACCTATTTTCCGCGATACAATTTTGTAGAGAACAACAATTCGTCGATTAGTATCGGCATGCCGGTGGGGCTGGGTATTGCGATTGCGGAAAGCGGCTATGGCGACTACGGCATACTTTTCTCGTACGATGTGCCCGTGGCGCTCGATTACAATTTCGGGTGTAAATCGACCCCCGATAATGAAGCGGGTTTCGGCGGCTACCTGGGCCTCGGTTTCGGGTACCACAAAGTGACGATTTCGAAAAGCAGCTATATGGATTTTAACGGCGGCACCTATGGCCCGATCGTGCGCGGCGGTATTCGTATAAGTCCCCCGAGCTTTAATGGCTACGGCATAACCCTTGGCTTACAATACAAAAAGGGGCTGGAAAAAAGCAAGATGAACAGCTACGGTATGGCCGTGCTGGTCGATTTCTGACAGGTATTGCCCGGCTGGTTCCCGATAAAAGAAATTGGTTGTAAAAAGATGAAACGCAGCCCAAAGCTGCGTTTCATCCGATTTTGTGCGGGCGATAGGAGTCGAACCTACATGCCTTGCGGCGCCAGATCCTAAGTCTGGTGCGTCTGCCAGTTTCGCCACGCCCGCTTTTGCCGCCTTCTCTCCCTCTTTCGCTGCTTTTACCCATCTCAACCACCCTTTGCGGTCTCTGCTCCTTTGCGGTCTCTGCGAGAACCAAAAACCCATCCCCGCGAAATCCCAAAAACCTTCCCTGCGAGAACCAAACCTTCCCTGTGGGAACCAAAACTTCCTCACAGGAAGTAAGACTTCCACACGAGCCCGCAAATGTAGCCTACTATCCCCAAAAACCAAAGCCTTTATGTAAATTCGTCAACGATGGAAACTGTAGCGGCGCTCCCCAAATACAATCTTACCGAAGAACAGGAAAAGAAACTGATACTGCGTGAATACCGCGCGTTGTTGCGCTGCCTTAAGCCCAAGCTGAAGCCGGGCGATAAGGAACTGGTTCGCGTAGCTTTTGAAATGGCCGCCGAGGCCCACCGCACCATGCGCCGGAAAAGCGGCGAACCTTATATTCTTCACCCGCTGGCCGTGGCCCGCATCTGCGTAGAAGAAATCGGCCTGGGGGTGAGGTCAACCATCTGCGCCCTCTTACACGATACCGTCGAAGACACCGATATCACCCTGACCGATATCGAGCGGCAATTCGGCAGCGAGATCGCCCGTATCGTCGACGGACTCACCAAGATATCGACTGTCATCGACGTAAACGCTTCGCAACAGGCGGAAAACTTCCGCAAAATACTGCTTACGCTGACCGACGACCCGCGGGTGATCCTCATCAAGCTGGCCGACCGCCTGCATAATATGCGCACGCTCGAGAGCATGAAGCGGGAAAAACAGTTGAAGATATCGTCCGAAACCGTGTATGTCTATGCGCCGCTGGCGCACCGCATGGGTCTTTATACCATCAAAACCGAGATGGAAGACCTGGCGATGAAATACATGGAGCCCGACACCTATAAAGAGATCGCCCGCAAGCTCTCGGAAACCAAACGCGAGCGCACCCGCTATATCAACGAATTCATCCGCCCCCTGAAAGACAAAATGGAAAAGGCGGGCTTTGATTTCGAAATATATGGCCGCCCCAAAAGCATCCATTCCATCTGGAACAAGATGAAAAAGAAAGGGGTCAGCTTCGAAGAGGTATATGATCTTTTCGCCATACGCGTTATCCTTAATTCGCCGCAGGACCGGGAAAAGGAAGACTGCTGGAAGGTCTATTCGATGATCACCGACGAGTACACGCCTTCGCCCGAACGGTTGCGCGACTGGCTCAGCAACCCGAAGAGCAACGGCTACGAGGCGCTGCACACCACGGTGATGGGCCCCCAGGGCAAGTGGGTGGAAGTGCAGATCCGCACCAAACGCATGAACGAGATCGCGGAGAAAGGGCTGGCTGCCCACTGGAAGTACAAGGAAGGCGCCTCCGACGAGAGCCGGTTCGACAAGTGGTTTCACCAGATCCGGGAAATGCTGCAGACCGAAGATTCCGACTCGGTCGATTTCCTGCTCGATTTCAAAACCTCGTTTTTGGCGGAAGAGATATACGTATATACGCCCAAGGGCGATGTGAAAATGCTGCCGGTAGGCTCTACCTCGCTCGATTTCGCTTTCGCCATTCACTCGGCCGTTGGCGCGCGTTGTATCGGCGCAAAAGTGAATCACAAGCTGGTGCCGCTCAGTCACAAGCTGCGCAGCGGCGACCAGGTGGAGATCATTACATCGAACAAACAGAAGCCTACCGAAGACTGGCTGAACTTCGTGGTGACCGCCAAGGCCAAAACCAAGATCAAAGACGCGCTGAAAGAAGAAAAGCGCAAGATCGCCGAAGACGGAAAATACCTGCTGCAGCGAAAAATGGAAGGCATCGGCGCGGGTTTCCATTCGGGCAATATCGATACGCTGGTGGATTTCTACAAGGTGCAGTCGCCGCTCGATCTTTTTTACCGGATCGCCACCAAGACCATCGATCTCAAAGAACTGAAAGATTTCCAGGTACTGGGCGACCGGCTGGAACCGCCCAAACCGGTGAAGCCGGTGGAGAACAAGCCCGAGATCACGGCTGCCGATCTGCCTAAAAAAGACGCCGAGCTGATTATTTTCGGCGAAAGCAGCGACCGGATCATGTACAACCTGGCCAATTGCTGCAAACCGATTCCCGGCGACGACGTATTCGGATTTGTTACCACGGGTAAGGGACTGACCATTCACCGCACCAACTGCCCGAACGCATCGAAGCTGCTGGCCAACTACGGGCACCGGGTGGTAAAGACCAAATGGGCCAAGAACAAGGAAATATCGTTCCTCACGGGCATCGAGATCATCGGGCTCGACGATGTGGGCGTCATCAATAAGATCACGAACCTGATTTCGGGCGATATGCGCATCAATATCAGCGCATTGTCGATTGAAGCCAATGAAGGGATATTCAAAGGCTCCATCAAAGTGTTTGTGCACGACAAGGAAGAGCTCGATGGACTGGTGGCGCGGCTGAAACAACTGAGCGGCATTCATTCGGTGGACCGGTTCGATACCGAATAATCCTGTTTTTTATTTGTTCGCTATACACCTATTTTTGCTGCCTGCTTTTCCCGCAGGTATTAAAAAACAATCATGGTAGATGCAATATTAGGTCTTCAGTGGGGCGACGAAGGCAAAGGAAAAATAGTCGATTATTTTGCGCCGAATTATGATATCATCGCGCGCTTCCAGGGCGGGCCCAATGCGGGGCATACCTTGTATGTGAACGGTAAAAAGGTAGTACTGCACCAGATACCGTCGGGGGCCTTTCACCCGAATACCCAAAACCTGATCGGGAACGGGGTGGTGCTGGATCCTGTTACCCTGCAAAAGGAATGCGCGAAAGTGGCCGAATTCGGCGTTGACGTAAAAAAGAACCTGTTTATTTCCCACCGTACGCATATCATCCTGCCTACGCATCGCGCGCTCGACAAAGCGTCGGAGCTGCAGAAAGGCACCGACAAGATCGGTTCCACGCTCAAGGGCATCGGACCGGCCTATATGGACAAAACCGGCCGCAACGGCCTGCGCGTGGGCGACCTGCTCGATAAATCGTTTACGACTTCTTATATCAGGCTTCGCCTGAAGCACCAGCGGCTGCTCGATAATTTCAATTTTCAGGAAGACATCAGCGCCTGGGAAGAAGAATTTTTCGAGGCCATTGAATTTCTGCGCAGCCTGAATATCGTGAATGGCGAATATTTCATCAATGAAAAAATCGCTGCCGGTAAAAAAGTGCTGGCCGAAGGCGCACAGGGCAGTATGCTCGATATCGATTTCGGTACCTTCCCTTTTGTAACTTCATCCAATACCACTACCTCGGGCGTATGTAACGGTCTCGGCGTAGCGCCGCAAAAGATTCGTGAAGTGATGGGTGTTACCAAGGCATATTGCACCCGGGTGGGTAGCGGACCGTTCCCTACTGAACTGGAAGATGCCACCGGCGAGGAGCTGCGGAAGCTGGGCAATGAATTCGGCGCCACCACCGGCCGGCCGCGCCGCTGCGGATGGATTGATCTCGTGGCGCTGAAATACGCCTGCATGATCAATGGCGTTACCAAGGTGATTATGACCAAGGCCGATGTGCTCGACAAATTCAAA
>JAKPBL010000641.1 GCA_029778965.1 Bacteroidota bacterium | reverse complement strand
ACCCAGGGTTTCTCGAATTACCTCAAGGCCACTTATCCCGGTAAAGAAATCAAAGTGGCCATTGCGCACGACAGCCGCAACAACAGCCGCTTCTTTGCCGAAACAACCGCTCATGTATTTGCTGCCAATGGCATTAAAGTGTACCTGTTCGAAGCCCTGCGGCCCACGCCCGAGCTGAGCTTTACCATCCGTCTTTTCGGTTGCCAGGGCGGGGTGGTGTGCACCGCTTCGCACAACCCCAAAGAATACAACGGGTATAAAGCCTACTGGAACGACGGCGGGCAACTGGTGCCGCCGCACGACAAGAATGTGATCGCCGAAGTGGAAAAAATTTCGTCGGTCGACGAAGTGAAGTGGTCGGGCGGCGACGCCAACATTACACTGGTAGGCAAAGACGTCGATGACCAGTACATCGCGATGGTGAAAAGCCTCAGCGTATATCCCAATGTGATCGCGCGGCAGAAAGACCTCAAAATCGTTTATACCCCTATTCATGGCACAGGCATTATGCTGGTGCCGAAAGTGCTGGAAACATTTGGCTTCACCAACGTACACATCGTTGATGAGCAAAGCAAGCCCGACGGCAATTTCCCGACGGTGAATTATCCCAACCCCGAAGAGGCCGACGCCATGGCCAAAGGCCTTCAACTGGCGAAGCAGCTCGACGCCGATATATTGCTCGGTACCGACCCCGATGCCGACCGGGTAGGCATCGGCGTTAAAGACGAAAAGGGCAACTGGGTGCTGATGAACGGTAACCAGACCGCCGTGCTGGCTTTCAACTACATGATCGAGGCGCGTAAGGCAAAGGGGCTGGCAGCCCCGAACGACATGGTGGTAAAAACCATTGTTACCACCGAGCTGATCGACGAGATCGCGCGGCAGAACGATATCAACTGCTACAATGTGCTTACCGGCTTCAAATGGATCGCCGAGCTGATCAAGGAGAAAGAAGGCAAGGAGAATTATGTAGTGGGTGGGGAAGAAAGCTACGGACTGATGATCGGCTCGAAGATACGCGACAAAGACGCCGTAAGCGCCGTGGCCCTGCTCTGCGAAATGGCCGCTTATGAAAAAGACAAGGGCCGCTCGCTCTATGAAAAGCTGCTCGATCTCTATGTACAATATGGCTTTTACAAAGAGCACCTTGTTTCCATTACCAAAAAGGGCATGGACGGCCAGCAGCAGATCGCCGCAATGATGGAAGGCTATCGCAGCAACCCGCCCAAGACCATCAACGGATCGCCGGTGGTCATGCTGCTCGATTATGAATTGCGCAAGGGCAGGAACCTGCAAACAGGCGAGGAGTGGACCATCGATCTGCCGAAAAGCAACGTACTCCAGTTTATACTGGAAGACGACAGCAAGATATCCGCCCGGCCCAGTGGCACCGAACCGAAAATCAAGTTCTATTTCAGCGTCAATACCACGCTGCCGGATGCAGCATCGTTTGCTGCGGAAAGCGCGGCGCTCGATGCAAGGATCAAAGGCATCATTGCCGATATGAAGCTTTAGGTTAATTTGCGGCCGGTATGAGAACTTTCGAAGACAGCTACCGGCACAAAGGACTGCGAAAAAAACTGGTTGACCTGCTGCAGTCAAAAGGCATCAGCGACGAGCGGGTGCTGGAGGCGATCAACACGATCCCCCGGCATTTCTTTCTCGACTCTGCCTTCGACGAAAAAGCGTACGAAGACAAGGCGTTTCCCATTGCAGTAGGTCAAACCATTTCCCAGCCTTATACCGTAGCTTATCAAACGCAATTACTCGATCTGAAACCGTTCGATAAAGTGCTGGAAATCGGTACCGGCAGCGGCTACCAGGCGGCCGTGCTGGGCGAAATCGGCGTGCAGGTATTCACCATCGAACGGCAAAAAGCGCTGTACGACCAGCTAAAAAGCTTTCCCTGGCTGAAGAAATACAATAAGATCAAATTCTTTTACGGCGACGGCTTCGAAGGGTTGCCCACCTATGCGCCGTTCGACAAAATACTGATCACCGCCGCGGCGCCCTATGTGCCCGCAAGGCTGGTGGAGCAATTGAAAACAGGCGGTTATATGGTGATTCCCCTCGGTGAAACGGGTGCGGGAAAAGTGCAGCGCATGCTGCGGCTCACCAAAACGGCCGGCGGCGGCTACACCGAAGAAGTATTCGATAATTTTTCATTCGTGCCCATGCTCGGCGGCCGCGACGGGAAAGGCGGGTAAAAGCAATCATCATGAATATTGTCATCATCGGTACGGGAAACGTGGCGGGCTTGTTCAGCACCCTGCTGCAAGCGACATCGCACCGGGTGGTACAGGTGTTCGGCAGAAACCCCGCGCAGGCGGAGAAGCTGGCGGCACCCTGGCAGGCGGCTGTTGCCAGC
>JAKPBL010000627.1 GCA_029778965.1 Bacteroidota bacterium | reverse complement strand
GCCTTTCACGAAAAGTCCATTTATAACCCGGTTGTGCTGGTGACCGACAGCCACCGGCAAACACCTGATGAGCACCTCATCCATTTCGCCACCGAAACCGGCGCATTGCTGCTCGACGGCCTCGGCGATGGCATCTGCCTTGGTTTCGCGAATGGGCAACCGATGGAGAATGTACAGGTGAGCGGGCGAACCTACCTGCCTGTTCGCAATCAATATGAGTTTGCCAACAATACCGCTTTTTCCATTCTGCAGGCCACCAGAACGCGCATCTCCAAAACCGAATATATTTCCTGCCCCAGTTGCGGCCGTACGCTTTTTGACCTGCAGGAGACCACCGCCCGCATCCGGGCAGTCACCAATCACCTGAAGGGCGTGAAGATTGCGATCATGGGCTGTATTGTAAACGGACCGGGCGAAATGGCCGATGCCGATTTCGGATATGTAGGCTCGGGACCAGGTAAGATCACCTTGTATAAGGGAAAGGATGTGGTTAAACGAAACGTGGACAGTGCTGTAGCGGTAGACGAGCTGATTGGCTTATTGCAGGAAAACGGCGTATGGGTAACTGCACCCGCCGCAGCGGTAACCGGCTAAGCAGTAGCAGATATTGTTATGTCGCTAGCGCCGCAGCACAGCCCGCTGGTAGCTGCGAACGCCGTAAGAACGCACTTTCGGAATGGTAGAGTCGGCGCCCCCCGTAATGGCGATGGGCTTTTCCTGGATATTGTAGAATTCCACCACGAGGCTGTCGCCTTCCAGCGCGTAACTGTTGACAATGGTATTGCCTTCAACCGTGAAGCTGCCCGTGAGCCGCGGGCCAATTTCGAAAAGATCCAATACAATGCTGTTGTGTTCGTCCACCAGCCAGTGTCCTTTGCTTTTATCGAAAGGCTTGAGGATATACGGCCTGCTGTCTTTATTGCCTTCGCCGTAAACCAGGTGCCAGGAATATTGATCAATACTGTCGGTTTTCTCGATCAGTAATTGCATAGGAACAGTTTGTCGTTTTTGTTTCCCCTGGTACCATGTCATATTTCCTTTCCACTTCCCGAGCCAGGTTACCGGAAAAGAAGCGACGTCTGCCCGTTGCAGCGCTGTGGCGCCAGGCTGGGAAAGCCGTGTGCCGGGCGAAAACCCCGCCATCGCCATTGCCAGGAAAATAAACACCATCTGCTGCATACCGGTTCTTTTGAACGACCAAGATAAAAAAAGGCCGCCGCACTGCCAGCGACGACCTTTGTCATTCATGATAAACCGTAAACGTAAAACCCTAACAACTGATTTATAGCCTGATCTCGGCGGTAACAGTCATGTTTCTTCCATCGGAAGGCCATATACCGGGACCGGGATAGAAAGTAGGCCTCTTGGTAAAGTATTGCTTGTTGGTCAGGTTGTTGACCTGTACCCTAAGTTGCAGGTGACTGTTGAAGCGGTACCCGGCATTCATGTCGATGAGGCCATACGACGGTACGAGACCTACTGTGCCGGTTGCATTCGGCTTTTCGGTATTCAGCGCATCCGCATAGGTCTTGG
>JAKPBL010000619.1 GCA_029778965.1 Bacteroidota bacterium | reverse complement strand
GTCGAACCCCGTAATGCCCAGCGCGATAATCCTGAACACTTCTAATTTGGCTGCATCCAATATCCGCCAGTCCGCAAACGGCTGATCAGCAAAATAAGAAACCAGGTATTCCGTATTTGTAATCAGATGACCCACTTCGCTGATCAGCGCTTCTTTACCGGCAGCATCGTAGTTCGGAAAAATAAATGGCTCGATCACCTGTAAGCCTGTGGGATCAACGCCCCGGGCCAGGGTAGGATCTAACAGGTCGGCGTTTTCAATTTCCTGCACCGGCGGCCCGTTTAATCGTTCGGTCAGGTCGGCGGCAAAATAAGCAGCGGCCCACTCGAAGGTCTTGAACAGCAATCTTGCTTTTAAAAAGGATTGGCGAACCTTAAGCGTATCCACCTGTTTTTTACTGACCTCTACAAAAAAACTGTCCCTTACATAATCGCGGAACAATACTACCTGGTTGTAAACTTTCCGCTGCACGTCCTGTTCGCGCTGGCTGGGTTTTGGTAGTAGCGTATTATCCGTATAAGACGGCGTGAAGCTTGCAATAAACAGCCCCGTACACAAAACGGACACTATTACCGTCTTCTTATGCATAACGGCTCCCACTGGTCAACCATGGTTATTTAAATATCAGGGCGTTTCTGAACGGGTTTGCATTTTTGTCCCGCTCGGCCAATGGCGCTATTCCCCATCGCTGCTCTATAAACGAAAGAATACTGACGGTTTCATATTGGGTATGGTCAACGTGGCCTTTTTTAGCGAACGGCCCGATAACAATTGCGGGAATACGGCTCCCGGGGCCCCAGCGGTCGATCACAGGCGGCGGCACATGATCAAAAAAACCACCGAACTCGTCGTAGGTCAGGATGACCAGCGCATCTTTGGCATTGGGACCTTCCAGTACGGCATTGATCAGTTTCACTGCCAACTGCTCGGAAGAATATACATCAGCGCTACCGGGATGTTCGTCGTTTCCGCCACCAGGCTTTACAAAAGAAACGCTGGGAAGCGTGCCTTCATTCGCAGCTTTTATAAAATCATTCTGGTCCTTCAGGTGTTTTCTACCTTCCGTTCCTTCTTCGTAGTTGGCAAAATAGAGGAAGGGCTCATGGTTATAGGCGAAATTATTCTTCCGTTCGGCCACGGCATCGTCCCATCCTTCCGAATACCAAGACCAGGATATCCCTTTTTCGCTCAGCTTGTCGCCAATGGTCGGCATCGTTTGAGAGGGCAAAAACTGGGACGTATCCGATTTTGGCGGATAGGGTTTGTTCCGGGACAAAACATGATTCACTACGTAGCCATCGGGCGTAACGATTCCATCCTTTATCATTTTACCATTATCGTCCAATTTCGCGACCAATGATTCGGGCGCATCTGGCCATACCGGCACTGCAGCAGCAATTAAATACACATGGTTAAAATAGGATCCGCCATAAACGCTTTGGAAGAAGTTATCGCACAACGTGTATTTTTCGGCCATTGGGTACAATGGCAGCTTCTTGGTGGTATAGTAACCCATCGCCAATCCTTTGGAGTCGTTGTATGCCGCGAACTTATCCATTTTCCCGCCGTTGATCTGAAGCTGGTTGTGAAAAAAGCGGTGCGTGGCATCCGGCGTTTTTTTATCGGACGGCACATACTGGTCGATGTTAAATAGCTTATTGGGCAGGTTGACAGGAAAAGAATTGTTTCGGGGAATCTCGGGCAAATAAGTATAAGGCTTTCCTGCCTCGTCCACCTGCACAAAATTTCCCTTTTTTGCGTTTTTTATACCGTTAACTCCTTTGAATTCACCATACAGGTTGTCGAAGCTGTGGTTTTCCATATAAACAACCACCAGGTGATTGATCCGGTGAATCCCCTCTTCAAAGGAGACTTCCTGTCGTTGCGCTTTTTTGCCGGTTCCGCAACTGCTGATACCCACTGCTATAAGCGCGATTATAAGAAGTCGTTGTGCTGTCATACTGTATTGTTTGTTGGCTGTTACAAACTTACCGTATTTCTCATTGCCATTCCATTGGGCGGCATTAGAGCGCTACTCCCGTATCAGCTCTTCCACCTGCCTTATAAACTTCTCCGACGCATAGTTGGCAAACCCTTCATGCCGAAACCTCACTTTACCCCTCTTATCGAGCACCACCGTGGTAGGCAATGTTCCCGTGTAGATTTTGCCCGGAACAGTGTACGTGGTCTTATACAGCGGAACCGAAAACCCTTCTTTTTCCAGATAGGCTTTTGCCGCAGCAGGGTTATCGTCTTCGTTGATCATTAAGAAGAAAACAGTGGAGTCGTTTCCAAACCGGGAGTAGAGCGCTTCTATGGAAGGAAATTCGGCCCTGCAGGGCGGGCACCACGACGCCCAGAAATTGATAAACACCACTTTGCCTCTTAACGAGCTTGTGTTTTGAATGTCTCCGTTATCGGTTTCAAAGTCAAAGTCAATGAAAGAGGCATCCGCCACGCCAGTGGCTTTTTCTTCCATCTTCGCGTTGAAAACACCGGTAATCATCAATTTCTGCAATACCCATGCTTTTGCATCGGGGCTCACCAGCATCAGCACAATAAAACCACCCATCAGCAGGGAAAAGCCGTTTTTCCTGGCAAACGTCCATAATTTATTTGTCCGAGGATTGTCTCCCGAGCCGTATTTGCGCTGCATTAGATTCAGTACAATTTAAAATAAACAAAAATACATTCGAACTGGTTGTCAGCCAGCCCGAATGTATTTGTTTACCGGAAAGCGCACTGCCGGTTGATCCGTTTTTGCCCGATGACCATCAATTCGCCTTCCGGGGCTTTTTCCCGAAACGAAAAAACAAGCCCGCCTGAAAAGCATCAGCCCTTATCTTTTCACTAGACTTTGTCAGTACGCCTTCAGGGTTTTTACCTCTGAAATCAGAGAACCCAAGCTGGTAGCGGGCGTCAATACCAAAGCGGTATTTGAAAACCCATTCGGCGCCTATAACGCCAGAAATGCCAAATACCGAATAGCTTTTGCTGGTAATATTCGCACCCTGTTCAAGATAATGTGAATAGTCGGGATCGTCGGGCGTTTCTTTTAGCCAGGACCCTTTTGCGGAAAGCAGGAATTGCGCCTGCGGTCCGGCAAAAACACTCACTTTACCCAGCCTGTACCTAAATAAAACAGGCACCAGCGCCTGGAGTATGCCGTCATGCTGAATACTCCGAAGGCTTGTGCTATAGGATTGTGCCTCGTAAAAACACAGCACAGCTTCCGGCGCTATTGACAGCTTTTCGCCAACAGGCAGGTTAACCTGAAATCCCCCGTAAACGCTTGCCTGAACGTCAGGCTTTGAAAAGTCGGCGGGCAGATTCACATAATCGATCAATGGCACATGCACGCCTGCGCGCAGGGCAATACGTGTCCTTTCTTTCTGCCCGTATACATTTACCGCGGTAACCAACAGGATCAAACATATAATCGTTTTATTCATAATCGGCTTTTTTTGATAATCCTCACAACAGGGTTCTGCCAAACAAGGTTGTGGCGATCAGTTATTTTATTCCAAACGTATATACTTCCATGCTGGAGGCGCCTGCTTCCGGTTTGGTCGTAAAAAAGTATTCTCCCTTTACCAGTGCCTTGGTCGGCATTATCTTAAAAGCGCCATTGTCCATCTTACTGATGTTAACGGCTACCTGGTTCTTTTCACTGCCTTTTACACCGTCAAACGTTCCCACAGAACCTGTTTCTACCTCCCTCTTTCCCTTGGCGGACTTAAGTGTGTACAGTGCCGCTTCGGGCAGGGCGGCGCCCCCGGTATTGATCACGAAGTACTGAATATCATCGGCAGACAGACTGACGGCAGAATTGGCGCCTTCCACCTGTAACAATACGAAAGCTTTGAACCCCAGGTTCCGGGTACGTCTGCCGGCCATCGACTTCTCCAATGGCAAAAAGGGCTTCCCCTCTTTCTGGAAAACATACACATGATTCATCAACTCCGGTGCGGAAGCATCCGCACCGCTTGATCTGGATTCCTTTGCCGAAGCCGCTGCGGCAACCGAGCCTCCTCCTGTTCCTGAAGCAGATTTATTCATCATCGCCTTTATAATTCCCGGCGATACTCCTTTCGCCTTTAGGTCGATCAACGCATCTGTAGATAAATCGAAGCTGCATTTTGACTGGGCGATCTTTGTCAGAATGATTTCATCATCCAATCCGGCCTTATGCAGGTCGATGACAGCCTTGTTCGTAAGCGCATCGCTTTTCGGCGCTGCAGACTTTGTCTGTCCATGGGCGGCCACACATAAAAAAACAGCGGCAATAAGAAAGAAGAGGCGTCGAACGACTACCACACTCATCTTGTTTAATCGTGTGATGTCAGGGTTTAGCTTTGTAACAAAGTTGCCAGGTACGGCGGCGGGTTTAAAATACGCGGTCATCAGATTGTTTTTTGCTGAATTGGTTGTGGGCGAATTTAGTATCTGTCAATTTTAATAGTTGTCACCAGGGTAGGTACGTTCACCGGCATTTTGTTATACAAGACCTGCATTTTTAAAATATAAGGCTGCTTCTTTTGCGGTATTAAAGCGCTGCTTGGAAAAGGTCTCAGCTTTTTTCAGGATTCGTTTATTAAACGTGTCCACGGTTGATTTTTTTATTTTGAAAGCCTTTCCGATCAATTCACTGGTGCTGTTTTTCTGGTACGCATATCTTTTCAGTATTCTCAATTCCTGCATGGAAAAATCTGTGTACTCAGCAAATTTTTTCTGTACAGGAGAAACCAGCTTTGCATCGCGCTGCGCATCCTGGCCGTTTATAGGACATAAACGGGTGTGATATGGCTCATTATGGAATGATTTTGTGATATAGAACTGGCAGAGGTATTCCGTCATTTCATTCGCTTCCGTCAATTGAAAGGGCGAACATTCCCTTTTGCAATAGATATATCTGCCTGATTTATGCTTTAACGCGATCAGGGAAGCGCAAACAGGCCGCATGAACTGCAGCGCGACTTTATTTTGTGTCAACAGCTCCAGCAGGGCAGCGCTGTAATAACATTGCAGGGAAGCATGTGTCGGGTGGATGATCTCCAGGTAATCGCGCAGCGAAAATTCGGCGTCGGCATATCCCAGCCAGCGCGAAACCCCATTGCAATGTATGATCCTGTTCTCTGCCAGGCTTACAGAAAAGTAAATACGTTCCAGGTGTATTTCTTCGTCGAGGCGCTGCAGCAGGCTCTCCTGCTGATCGGCCGTTATAAGACGGTTTTCATCGTTATCACGCTGGTAGGTGGCGAGGAGGTCCGCATAGTGATCACGGACAGCCGGGGGGCCGTATTTGGGAAACTGAAGCATCAAGCGGTATTGCCGCTGTTAATAGCCGCTCCCATCCGGTTATCATCATCCCCGGTAAAAAAAATTATTGCACCAGTGTAAAGCCGGCCCAGTAATAGGGCGCATATTTTTTGCGCATGGTATGTTGTGTATGGGAAAAGGCCTGCCGTATGGTTTCGCCGCCCAGCCAACGGGAATAAAAGGTTTCCATAAATTCGGAGGTCTCTTTATCAGGTACCTGCCAAAGACTGGCCATTACATAGTTCACACCCGCCAGCTTAAAGGCTCTTTGCAGGCCAAACACGCCTTCACTGCCTTCGATTTGCCCCAGCCCGGTTTCGCAGGCCGACAAAACAGCCAGCTGCGTATGGGGTAACTGCACCGCGCTGATTTCAAGCCCGGTTAATATGCCGTCGTCTTCGTCTGTTGCAGCTTCCCCTTTCCAACCCCGGTTGCCGCCCGCCATTACCAGTCCGCAGCGCAGCAGGGGGTTGTCGGAAGCCTTGAACGAAGCACCGGCATTGCCTCTTCGTTCTGTACTATCGGAAAAGGTAAAGCCATGTGTAGCCAAATGAATGACGGTGGGCGACTTTTCGCCGGCGAGGTTTCTGAAAACCGCTTCCATGGCGGTATCTGCAGTAAAAACAACCGTGCTTTTTTTTGAAGCTTCGGCGCGGGCTTTTATGGCGGTAACTTCTGTTAGGGTATTGGGCAGATAGCGAAAAGAATCCAGGCCGGCGCTCCTGTTTTCGCGGTACGCATACGCGGACGGGTCGGAAGCCGGCAGTGTAGTGGCAATGGCGGACTGGTGACTATAATTGATGCCTCCGAACATGGCTATAGAAACCGGAGCAGGGGGAAAAGTATCGTGCAACACTACCTGGCGGGTGGACATAAGTTGAATAAGGTCATACTTATCACTGAGCAGTTGTTCCTTTTTGTACGGTATAGCCGCAAAAGCCAACCGGTGCAGTAACCCGTCGGGTGAAAAGTATATCGTTTTGGCATCTGTAAGATAAGGCTCCAGCGGCTGCCACACCAGTTTGTACAGGGCGTTCGTCGTACTGCCGTTGTAGGTTCCCGGTTTTATGCTGCGGCTGTTTACAGGCGCTTTATACGGGAATTTCTTCATGGCGGCAATCAATTGCTTTTCCTCACAAAGCATTACAAAGGTCGGCGCTGCATCGTTCGGGCGAAGCAGCAAGGCAGCATAGCAAACC
>JAKPBL010000586.1 GCA_029778965.1 Bacteroidota bacterium | reverse complement strand
CCACCCGTCAGGTGCCACCCGTCGGGTGGCACCCGACGGGTGGAAAACCATTACTTTTGGCGCAACAATACACGACTTGGCTGCCAAAGATTTACAGAACTCACCAGAACTATGGGAAAAGATGATAAAAGGCGATGCAGATGCGCTGCTGGCCTTGTATGAGCACAATTACAACGATTTGCTAAGCTACGGCACCCAGCTTGCCGGTAACCTGCATATAGCAAAAGATGCCGTGAACGATGTTTTCCTTCATCTCTGGGAACGTCATCTGCAGTTGAAGCCGGTGAAAAATGTTCGGGCTTATCTCTTCGCCTGTATCCGCCGCAGCGTTTTTCACGCCAAAGAAGGGCCGCATCGCCTGCTACTGGTAGAGCCCGCCCTCTATGCCGCCACCGAAACCTCTTACGAGGAAATACTGATCGCCATCCAGCAATCCAACGAATTGCGCAAGAAAGTGCGGGCTGCCCTGTCAAAGCTGACCAGCCGCCAGCAAGAACTGATCGAACTGCGCTTCTTTCAGAACATGGACTACCGCGCCATAGAACAGGCTACGGGCATCAGCGTAAAAACCGCTTACAATACCGTTTACAACGCCATCAGGCAACTGGCCGCCGACCTGCGCGATGTGCTTCCTACCCTGCTAGCCAGTCTTTTTCTGTTGCGCTGACGCCGGTAACGCCAGCGCAAACGATTGCGTGAATCGCGAAAAATCCCTGTTTTGTTTTGGGAAATCGAACGCCGTTTTCTCTTCTTAGTAAAGAGCCATCTTTTATCAATAGCAAATCATGAACGACAACGAACCGAAAAGCGTCGCCGACCTCCTGGCAGATGAATCATTTCTGCTCTATTGCGCCGGCAACGAAAAGGAAACAGAAAACTGGCAACAACAGTTTCTGCTGGTACCGGGGCTTCGTGAAACCGCCGCCGAAGCCAAGCGCTTATACGGCCTCATGAGCGCAGAAAAGGCCGACGCCGGCGCAGCCGCCAAAAATTTCGCAGGCCTCTTACAACCGCGCCAAACCGCCGAACCCATCGACGCCGGCGGCCGGGTAAAGCCGCTGCTGCTTCGCCCCTGGGTTTGGGCCGCCGCCGCGGCGATATTGCTGCTGGCTACTGTGGGAGGAAAGCGCTTGTTCATGTCCGTTACCGTAGAATCAACGCTGTCCGAAGCGCCCGTAAGCAAAGCGCCACCCGTGCAGACCGATCCGGCTCCCGGAAGAAACAGCGCTACCCTGGTGCTGGCCGACGGATCGAGCGTATTGCTCGATAGCGCTGCCGCCGGCCAGGTCGCCAGCCAGCATGGTGTCCGCATTATCAAATTGCCCGACGACCAGATCAGGTACCAGCAAGAAGGCCAGGCAGACGGGCTGGTAGGCTACAACAGCATTCAAACGCCCAACGGCGGTCAATACAGGGTAGTGCTGCCCGATGGTACCGGCGTATGGCTGAATGCCGCTTCGTCGCTCAGGTACCCCACCCGCTTTACGGGCAATGAACGACGGGTATCGGTAACCGGCGAAGTTTATTTCGAGGTAACAAAAATGCCGGCCAGACCTTTTGTTGTAGAAAGAGACGGCATGGAAATCAGGGTGCTCGGCACTCACTTCAATGTAAACAGCTATACAGACGAGCCCGACCTGCGGGTTACCCTGCTGGAAGGAAGCGTAACGGTGAACAGTATGCACGAGGCGACGGCGCGCGCACTGACCCTCCGGCCTGGCCAGCAGGCAAGGCTGACGGGCAACGGTCAACTGCAATTGACCAGCGATATCGATGTAGAAGAGGTAATGGCCTGGAAGAACGGGCTCTTCGATTTCAGCAATGCCGACATCCAGACCATCATGCGGCAGATCGCCCGGTGGTACAACCTCAGTGTGGTATTTCAGGGAACTATACCTCCGCGTGCATTTTCAGGAAAGATCACCCGCAGCACCAACCTGTCGAACGTATTGAAGATACTGGAGCAAAGCAATATCCATTTTGAAG
>JAKPBL010000569.1 GCA_029778965.1 Bacteroidota bacterium | reverse complement strand
CCCTTTGCGCTCTGTGGACCGGGAGGCATCAGGATCGTTCCCGGCGGCCTCACGCGCGTTGCCCTCCGAGAAGGATCACTGGTGGTGAATTCATCGCAGGGCGGCGGCAGCAAAGACACCTGGGTCATCAATTAATCTTTCTAACCCTCATCATTAGCCGAAGAACATGCTTAGCAGACTCGCAGATTCCTTATACTGGCTCAGCCGCTATCTCGAGCGCACCGATGCCCTGGTACGATCGCTCCATGTAAATTATGCCCTGTCGCTCGACCGCGGTGAATACCATACGCAGAGTTGGCGGCAACTGGCTCTTATGTTCAGCACCGCCGACAGCTCGTCGATCGAGCAACTTGCCAACGATCCGCAGGAAGTGGTTCAGCACCTTATTTACGACAGCGCCAACGACAATGCCATCCGCGCCATGGTCACCAAAGCACGCGAAAACGCCCGCGGCGCACAAGACCATATTACAAAGGAAGTATGGGAGCGCGTGAACCATCTCTACCACCTCATCAATAACCCCCTGCTTCGCCAGCGTATGCGGCGGAACGATACCATGGCAGTGTTGGATGAGCTCGGAAAAGAGCTGATCATGTACAACGGGATGACCGACAACACCATGCCCCGCAACATGGGCTGGAACTTTATGACCCTGGGGAAATTCACCGAACGCTGCCTCATTACCCTCGAATTTGCCGACCAGCATTTTGAAGGGGCAGGGTACGACCTGACGCACTCGCTCGACGTACTGTACTGGCGCAACCTGCTGCTGTCGCTTTCAGGATATGAGCTGCACCTCAAAACCTACCGGAGCAGCCAGTACAACCAGAATGTAGCCGACCAGATCATTTTCAACAAGCAGTTTACCCGCTCCACCGGTTATTGCGTGGACCGCATCGGCTTTTACCTGCAAAAGATCATCCACGTCAACCACAGCGAAGAAACCACCAGCCTGCTGAAATTATACGGTCGGCTGTACAGTAAAATCGAGTATGCCGGTATAGACATCGTTCGCGAAAAAGGCATCCATGCCTACCTGCGCGAGCTCAAAAACGACCTGCTTCATTTCAATAACCAGTTGAGCCAGCTTTTCTTTTCTTACGCCTAATATCTAATACAACTCATGCCTACTTATCGCATTCAGCATATCACCAGCTATGAATATGACCGTCCCGTTACCGAAAGCGTAAACGAGATCCGCATCTTTCCCTATGCCTGCGCCGACCAGGAAGTGCTGCAGCACGAACTCGTGATCACCGGCCAGCCGGATATACAATATTACCACGACTACTGGGGGAACCGTTGCGGCGTGTTCAGCCTGGTACCAGCCCACACCGAATTGGTGATAGAAAGCAGGTTGCTGGTGAGAACACTGGCAACACAATGGCCTGCCATGCAGAACAACAGCAGCTTTGAACAGCTCGCCACAGAAACCGCCAACAACCTGTCGCTGCTGGAGCTGGCCCGCACCGACGCCTTCAAAAAAACAGATGTGATCGACGATTTTGTACGGCAAATATTCCAGCCCTGGAAAACGGTGGCCGCCACCATCCAGGATTGCAGCCAGTTCATTCACAGCCAATTCAAATACATCAAGGGCATCACCAATGTGGAAACGACGGTGGATGAAATACTCGAACACCGGGCCGGCGTATGCCAGGATTTCGCGCATGTGATGCTGCAGATGTTGCGCAGCCTGCATATCCCCAGCCGCTACGTAAGCGGTTATATCTGCCCGAACAGAACGGGGCTGCGCGGCGAAGGCGCCACCCATGCCTGGGTGGAATCGTATATACCCGGCACCGGATGGGCAGGTATTGACCCCACCAATAATATATGGGTTACCAATCACCACGTAAAGCTGGCGGTAGGGCGCAATTTTTCCGACTGCTCGCCCGTAAAGGGAAGCTTCAGGGGACCGGCCAGGCAGAAACTGTTTGTGTATGTAGCGGTGGATTATGAAAACGGTCAGCATACCGAAGAAAGAAGCCTGGTCGGAACACCGGTTGAAGGAGAAAGCCGATATTTGTTTCCCGCTGCCGATACCGATACCGGAGGTATGCAGCAATAAGAGCTTACCATGTCTGCGCCACTTGCCGAACGATTACGACCCACCTCCCTTTCAGAACTGGTCGGACAGGAGCACCTGACCGGAAAAGGGAGCATACTCCGCCGGGCCATCGAACAGGGCACCATACCATCGATGATATTGTGGGGACCGCCCGGCGTGGGTAAAACCACCATCGCCCATATCATTTCACATACCCTGAACAGGCCTTTTTTTACGCTAAGCGCCATTTCTGCCGGCGTAAAAGAAGTGCGCGAGGTCATCGAGCAGGCGAAGCAACTCGACCACGCCATATTGTTCATCGACGAGATACACCGCTTCAACAAATCACAACAGGACGCACTGCTGGGCGCGGTGGAAAAAGGCATCATCACCCTGATCGGCGCCACCACAGAAAACCCTTCGTTCGAGGTCAACAGCGCCTTGCTGAGCCGCTGCCAGGTGTACGTGCTGAAGCCGCTCGAAGAAAAGGATATGAAAGCGCTCGTAGCCCAGGCCATTGCGCACGACGACTGGCTGCGCAGCCACCAGCCTGTGCTGAAAGAATCGGAAGCCCTTTTCCGTTTATCGGGCGGCGACGGCCGCAAGCTGCTCAACCTGCTGGAGCTGGTAGTGCAATCGGCACCTGCCGGCGCAGCCGTACAGATCACCGACGCGCTTGTGATGGAGATCGCGCAGCAAAAACTGGCGTTGTACGACAAGCAGGGCGAACAGCATTACGACATCATTTCCGCCTTTATCAAATCAATGCGCGGCAGTGATCCCAACGGCGCCGTGTACTGGCTTGCCCGCATGATCGCCGGCGGCGAAGACGTAAAGTTTATCGCCCGCCGCATGGTGATACTGGCCAGTGAAGACATAGGTCATGCAAACCCCAACGCCCTGCTGCTGGCCAATGCCTGCTTTGAAGCCGTCAATAAGATCGGTCATCCTGAAGCAAGGATCATTCTGTCGCAATGCGCTACTTACCTCGCCTGCTCGCCCAAAAGCAACAGCGCTTACCGGGCGATCGATGAAGCGCTGGCGATGGTAAGCCAGACAGGCGACCTGCCGGTGCCGCTGCACCTGCGCAACGCACCCACCAGGCTGATGAAGGGCATGGGTTATGGAAAAGGATATGAATATTCGCACAACTACGACCAGCAGTTCTCCGCACAGGAATACCTGCCGGACCAGTTGAAAGGGCATGCATTTTTCAAACCCAACGCCAATGCCCGCGAAGAAGAGATGAAAAAGTTTCTTACCAGTCGCTGGAAAGACAAATACGGCTATTAACACAGTTAGCACCATGGACATACGCTGGCAGCTCTCCCCCTTTTATGAACTCGGCCCCGCCGAATTATACCAGTTGCTTCGCCTGCGCAGTGAAGTATTTGTGGTAGAGCAGCAATGTGTATTCCTGGATATGGATAACTACGACCAGCAATGCTGGCACCTGCTGGGCTGGCAGGGGCACCTGCTCGCCGCATCGGTACGCCTGGTGCCCGCCGGGCTTATTTATGACGAAGTTTCCATCGGCCGCGTGGTAACTTCACCATTGGCTCGCCGCAACGGCATCGGAAAACTGCTGATGCACGAAGCCATCCGCTGCGCCGGCGAATTGTTTGGCCACAATGACATCCGCATCGGCGCCCAGCAATACCTGACCCGCTTCTATGAGTCGTTCGGCTTCAGTGCCACCGGCGATACATATATGGAAGACGGCATCCCGCACGTAAAGATGCTGCGCCAGGGCAGGTAAATACCCCATCGTAATTTTACGCAAAACAAAAAAAATAGTACGAAGCCTATACGAGAGGCTTCTCCTTTGTCGTTTCATGG
>JAKPBL010000563.1 GCA_029778965.1 Bacteroidota bacterium | reverse complement strand
GGTGCGATGTGCGCGTAATTGGGATCGGGCACCCGGCCGCCGTGTACGGCCAGCGAGCTCTTCCCCCTGAATGGTTTGTTTGCCATGCTGCAAAAATACAGGAAGCGGGTTGTTCCTCCCCGCCGCTTTGTTCCGTACCCGTATTTTTCCGGTAAAATGGTTATATTAGGGAATAACTTTTGTTATGCGCTGCCGGCCTGTCAGAAGGATATTATCAATAGCCTGCATTATCGCCGTGGCGGTATTGCCTGTTGCCGGCAGGGCGCAGTCGCGCGACTGGCGAGGCAGGATAGACAGGTTGGTGGAAACCGCCGACAGCCTCTCACTACGTTCGCAACAGACCTTTTACCTCAACAAATTTGCGGAGAACGACCGGCCGGTACGCGAAACCTGGCATTATACCATGAACAAGGGATCGGTGGTGATTTTTGAGGTGCACTATTTTATCGATACCCTCGAAAGAATGGAAGTGTATTACCTCGATAAAGAGCGGGTGGTGTGCATGGAAGAATATGAAATACTGTGGCCCCTGCACGCCGAAGACAGGATATTATGGGGAACGGTGTGCTTTTTTGCCGCGCAGCAGGTTCGCCAGTATCTCAGCATGGGAAAAAGAACCGGAAATGAAGAGCTTTCCCTCGTTGACCCTTACCTGCGCTTCCGGCGCCGCTTCAAAGAGTTGAATGAAACGCGTAGCCTGCTGGAAAAAGACAACCGGTATGTTACCTTTGCCAGATGACCGCGCTGGAAAATGTATCCATTCAACAGGCTATTGTACATAAAGTGGGCAACCCGTCGAGAGGGGAGCAGTTGCTGCTTTCGCCCCAGTCCCTGACACTGAACGACGAACTGGTACGTTCGCTGCTGGTGCGCTACCTGCTTAGCCCTTTTTCCGAAAACGAGCTATATCATTTTACGCATCTCAGCGACCTGCAGATGAACGAGGTGTACAGGTACGTGCGCAACATTTTCGAGCAGCCTGAGCGCTTTGTGCCCGTATCGCACCTGCTGGCGCAATTGCTTTACAGCAAATCGACCCACGCCCGGGTGAAAGAGGGAGAGTTGTATGTGGTGTATTTTGAAAATGTGTTTTTTGAAGGCGCGGCGCAGCCGGCCATCGGGATATTTAAATCGGAAACCAAAGAAACCTTCCTGCGGGTTTTCGCGCACGGCAAAGGATGGGAGCTGGGCGCCGAAGATGGCATCAATATCAATAAGCTCGATAAAGGTTGTCTCGTGTTCCGTTCCGAAACAGACGATGGCTACCGGGTATCGGTGGTCGATAATACCAACCGGCAGGAAACGCAATACTGGGTCAGTGAATTTCTGCAGGTGCAGCCTCTCGCGAACGACTATCGCCATACCAGCCAGGTGATGGGTTTGTGCAAGCTCTTTATCGAGAATGAATACGCGGAGAAATTCGATGTGCAGCGCGGCGACCAGATCGACCTGATGAACCGCTCGATCGATTATTTCAGAACAAAAGAGCAATTTGATATCAATGAGTTTACGACAGAGGTGATCCATCACCCCGAGGTGGTGGACAGCTTTATGCAGTTCAAGCGGAATTTTGAAGACAACCGGAAATTCGAGATAGACGCACAGTTCGGCATACACGGCGCGGCGGTACAGAAGCAGCAGAAGTTATTCAAGTCGGTGCTGAAGCTCGACAAGAATTTCCACGTATATATCCACGGCCGTCGCGATTTGATTGAAAGAGGTTACGACGAATCGCTTGCCAAAAAATATTACAAGCTGTATTACGACGAAGAAAGTTGAGCTGACAGCATGATGCAACTCCGGGTACAATCGTGACCTGCAATCAAAAACAGAAAAAATACCTGGAAACAGTTGGCTCGGCGGCCGGGTCCATCGTATTTTCTGCAAATTCCGGGAAAAACGAGTACCCATTTTCGGGTATTTTTTGAAAAACACCGGTTGCTGAAGCTGTCGGCAAAACAGCATGCTCCGATACGCGCACGTAAAATATAAGGAATCTGTAACAAAATCCGTCCTGATCTTCCCCGGTGGTTTTTTTGAATAAATTTCCCTTGGTTTGGTTGACCGTTTCGATGAACGGGTGCCTATGACCAGACTCTTGCTTGTAAACCTTATCTTTTGGGGATGCCTTTCCGCCACTGCCCAGGAGCCTCCCGCTTCGGCGATGGCCCGCGTACTGGACTACCCGCAGCAATTGAGCCGTTCGCTGGAAGAGCAGCAAAGCAAGCTCGACCGGCAACTGTCGAAGCAAACGGACAAATGGCTCCGCAAGCTGCAACGACAGGAGCAAAAGCTGCGCCGGCAGCTAACGGCCAAAGACAGCCTGCTGGCAAAGGAGTTGCAACTCGGGGAAGACACCGCTTTTCAACGGTTACGCGCTACCCTCCACGGCACCGCTTCTTCCCTGCCTTCTTTCCCCGGTGGTTATTCGGGCAAGCTCGATTCCATGACCACCACCCTGCGCTTCCTGCAACAGCAAAGCCTGCCCGGCCTGGACAACCCCGCGCTGGACAAACTGAAAAACCAGTACGCCGGGCTGCAGCAAACCTTTCAGCAAACAGACCACCTCCAAACACTCGTTCAACAGCGCAAAGCCCTGCTCAAAGAAAAGCTCGGCCAGTTGCCCCTGGGTAAAACCTGGACCCGCTACCAGAAACAGGTGATCTATTACCAGCAGCAACTGGAAGAATACAAACAACTGCTGAACCGGCCGGAGCTGCTCGAGCAAAAAGCACTGGCGGTGTTGAGGGAGCTTCCCGCATTCAGGAAATTCTTCGATAAATATTCTTTCCTGGGGTCGATGTTCCGGCTGCCGGGCCAGGTGGAAGACATGGATGCGGCCTCGTTGCTGGAGGGTTTGCAAACCCGCACGGCGGTGATGCGGCAATTGGTGAGCCGGATGGGCAGCACCGCTACGGCGCAGCAGGCCATCAACCAGGGGATGCAGCAGGGGCAGGCGGAGCTCTCGTCCCTGCAGAACCGGCTGATGAGGGCCCTGGAAGGCGGTGAGTCACCGGAGATGCCCGGCTTCAAACCCAACAACCAGAAAACAAAAACCTTCCTGCAACGGATAGAATGGGGGTCCAATATGCAGACCGTGCCGTCGAGCCGGTTCCTGCCGGTATCGACCGATATCGGGCTGAGTCTTGGGTACAAGCTGAACCGTAAATCGGTGATAGGGATAGGCCTGAGCTACAAGATGGGCTGGGGCCAGGACATCCGGCACCTGCGGATCACGCATGAAGGGTTGGGGCTGCGCAGCTTTGTCGACCTCCGGGTGCAGAAGAGCTGGTGGCTCACGGGCGGCGGTGAATGGAACTACCGCGAGCGGTTCAACAACCTGTCGGTGCTGAAGACAGTGGATCACTGGCAGCAGAGTGTGCTGCTGGGCGTGCAGAAGAAACAGCAACTGGGCAAGTACACCTCTACGGCTTCGATTCTCTACGATGCCCTGTGGAACCGGCATACGCCGCAAAGCCAGCCAATACTTTTCCGGGTGGGGTACAATTTCAAATAAGAACTAAACGAACACAGGATATGCAACGCCGAATTTTCAGGTCAATAGCGCTTTTGCTCGCGATGCTTATTGTTGGGCGGTTACCCGGGCAAACCCCGGCTATACCTTATCGGTCTGTCAATATAGCCTCGCCTACGGCCGCGTCTCTGGGAAAGTTTGTGGATCAGCCGGTGAACTATGGCCAGGGATTGCCTGAAATCAGCTATCCCATTTATGAAGTGGCGGAAGGGCCGT
>JAKPBL010000549.1 GCA_029778965.1 Bacteroidota bacterium | reverse complement strand
ACGCAGGCTGTTGATCACCGGCACCAGCTCAAACATATCGGCCAGGGCTTTGGCTGTATTGAAATCATCGTTCATGTGTTCTTCGATCAGCGCCATCGTCTGCGCCACTTTTTCGTCGAGCGCCTTGTCTGCCGCCGCACCGCCGGGGTGTTGCAGGTGTTGCAAATGCTCATAGGCTTCCCAGAGCCGGCGCAGACCTTTCTGCGCGGCCTGCAGGGCTTCGTTGCTGAAGTCGAGCGTGCTGCGGTAATGGGTCTGCAAAATAAAGAAGCGTATGGTCATGGGATGGTAAGCCTGCGTCAGCAACGGATGATCTCCTGAGAACATTTCAGTCAGCTTGATCTGGTTGTTGTAGCTCTTTCCCATCTTCTTGCCGTTGATGGTGATCATGTTGTTGTGCAACCAATACTTTACAGGCTGATGGTGGTTGCAGATGGTGCTCTGCGCGATCTCGCTTTCGTGGTGGGGGAACATCAGGTCCATACCGCCGCCGTGTATGTCAAATTCCTTACCGAGGTACTTGGTGGCCATTGCCGAGCACTCGATGTGCCAGCCGGGAAACCCTTCGCCCCAGGGCGATTGCCAGCGCATGATGTGTTCGGGTGGCGCGGCCTTCCACAACGCGAAATCCTGTTTGGCATGTTTTTCTTCCTGCCCGTCGAGCAGGCGGGTGGTCTCCAGCAGGTCGTCGATAATGCGGCCGCTGAGCTTTCCATAAGGGTAGTGTTCGGCGTATTTCACCACATCGAAATACACCGATCCGTTCACTTCGTAAGCATAACCGGCGTCGATGATCTGTTTGATCATTTCTATTTGCTCTACGATATGCCCCGTGGCGGTGGGCTCGATGCTGGGGTCGAGGTTATTGAACTGGCGCATGGCCCAGTGGAACAGGTTGCTGTATTTGGTAACCAGCTCCATCGGTTCCAGCTTTTCGAGGTGTGCCTTGCTGGCGATCTTGTCTTCCGCTTCACGCCCCTCCTCTTCAAAATGGCCCGCATCGGTGATATTGCGCACGTACCGCACTTTGTATCCCTGGTGCATGAGATAGCGGTAGACAACATCAAAAGTGATAAAGGGCCTCGCATGGCCCAGGTGGCTTTCGCCGCTCACCGTGGGGCCGCACACATACATACCCACGTGGCCGGGGGTGAGGGGTGTGAACACTTCTTTCTGCCTGCTATAACTGTTATAAACCTTCAGAGATGACATAGTATGCAAAAATAGCGGGATTGCGGACTATTTATCACCGGGCAGAAAAAGATCTGCGATCACAGGATAATGGTCAGACAACCGGTGATGGGGCGTGCGCACCTGCGCCACCGTAAAGCGGGGATCGGTGAAAATATAATCGATGCGCAAGGTAGGGCTGATATAGCTGAACGTGCGGCCCACACCGAAGCCTTTGCGGGCCCAGGCATCTTTACGGTCGCCGCGGATGTGGTGGTACACATAACTGTTGGGCACATCGTTGAAATCGGCGCAGATAATGACGGGATACGCGCTGGTATCGAGCGCCTGCCGGATCTTTGCCGCCTGCTGCTGGCGGAACACATATGCCTGGCGGAATTTTTTAAAGATACCCTTGGACTCATCGATGCGTACCTCTTTCCGGGCCTTCATCTCCTCTACCGATTCAAGTTCTTTTTTGCCCAGCAGCAGGCTCTGCAGGTGGGTGGTAAACACCCGGATGGTTTGCCCTTTTACCTCGATATCGGCATAGGCATAGCTCTCGTTGGCTTTGAGAGACTGGGGTCCGCCGAATTTGTACCGCACCGTGCGGATGATCGGGAATTTCGAAAAGATGGCGATGCCATGCTCATACAGGCTGTCGCGCCGCCGGTGATCCATCGCATACATATAGTATTTGAATCCCAGCGTATCCCTGAAGTAGCGGATGTTCGGCTGCAGCCATTTGCTGTTGTGCGTTTCCAGGAATTCCTGCATGCAGATGATATCGGGGTTCTGCTCCCTGATATAATCGAGCATTTGTTTTCGCTTGGATTCGTGCGAGCCGGGAGGATGGTTCATTTCGTCAAAACGCGCCACATTCCATTGCATCACACGAAGGCTGCCATCTATTTTGGCAGTCTGGCTGGGAGCAAATGGGTGCAGGGCGAAAAAAGCCGTGAGCGGACGCCAGCCGGCCAACACTACCGCCAGTGGCAGCAGGAACCAGCGCGACCGCACGATGATCCAGAAAACCAGCAGGGTCAGGACGGCGGAGCAGAGAATGCCGAATCCTACGCCCAGAATGCCTACCCACCAGCGCCGTCCGGGTTCCAGCCACCAGGCTGAGCAGGCGAGCAGGAAAAGACCCGATGCCAGCACCGTTGCCAGAATGCAGATTCGCTTCGTAAAAACGCGAAAAAACGATGCCATTACATGAATTTACAAATCATCTTCATTGGCCGCCCGGCGCAGTATCTCTTTTTCTTCATCGGTCAGAAGATGATACCCTTCCGAATTGATCTTGTCGAGTATCTGGTCGATGCGCTGCTGGGTAACATGCGGAAATTTCTTATAGGGCGAACGGCCGCTCACTTTATAAAAAAATGCATCGCGTTGCTTTTGGGGAGACGGCTTGTTGGGGTTGGCGAGGTTCATCAGCCAGTCGAAGAAACTATTGAGCGGCACGCTCCAGTCGCGCCCCCGCCGCATCTGGTAAATAAAAACAAAGCCCAGAACGCCCCCCGCCAGGTGGGCCATATACAGGGCCGGCGCCGTGCCGATACCGGCAAAATCGACCACTACGAAAATGGCCGATATGATCCAGAGCGGAATACCGCCGTTGATCATGGGAAAGAGACGATAATCGGGCGCCACGGTAGTAGTGGCCACGGCCACCGCCATCACCCCGGCATTGGAGCCATAATACCAACTGCTGTCGACCAGCGGTTGCAGCCTTGGCAGCAGGTAAGAGAACCCTGTAAAGGCGATGGCGCCCGCTATACCACCATACAAAAAAACGGGCACCAGCTTGCGGTTGCCTGTAAGATCCTGCAAGATATAGCCGAACAGCCAGAGCCAGAGCAGGTTGGCCACCATCGCCATTACGTCTTTATGAATGAACAGGGAGGTGACGACGGTCCACGGCCGGCTGAGCAACTTCTCGATGCTGGCGGGCATGGCAAACCAGTTAAATACATTGGGGTCATAGGCCGCCATGTTGAGGTCGCTGAGCAGGTAGATAATGTAGATAAATTTCAGCAACACAAAGGCCACGGCGATTACCACTACCAGGTTCACCAGGGCGTTACCATCGGCGCCCAGCAGCATCCGCTTGCGACTTTTCTCTTCAGGCAGGTTCATGCTTTATTAATAAAAACGACGGCGATTTGTTCTGTTCCACCAGATCACGAGCAGGAGTCCGCAGAGCGCACCGCCCAGGTGCGCCCAGTGGGCCACGTTATCGCCCGCCGATGGATTGACGGCGCCAAACAGGTCGAGCGCCATCAGGGCCGGTATTACAAATTTAACCTTTACCGGGATGGGGATGAACATTATATATACCGATACATTGGGAAACAGGTAGGTGAATGCCGCCATCACCCCCATGATGGCGCCCGAGGCGCCCACCGCCATGCCATGGCTCAGCAGGAGCTGTGCGCCGCCCGCGGCGATGCCGCAGATCATGTAAAAGTTAAAAAATCGTTTGGAGCCCCATACGTCTTCGAGCTGCGGCCCGAACATATAAAGGGTGAACATATTAAAGAAAATATGAAAGAAGCTGGTATGGTCGTGCAGGAACATATAGCTGATCAGTTGCCAGGGCTTGAACCCTTCGCCGACGGGAAACAGCGCCAGCCATTCTTCAATAGGCCGCCCAACTTTCCAGAAATACAATTGGGCCAGGTAGATCAGCACATTCGCTATCAGGAGATTCTTTACAATAGGGGTTAATGGTCTCATCTGGTTCTATCTTCTTTTTAACTGTACTACGTTTTCAATATGGTGTGTATGCGGAAACATATCCACCGGCTGCACCCTGGTTACGGCATATTTTGCATCCAGCAGGTTCAGGTCGCGTGCCTGTGTAGCCGGGTTGCAGCTTACATACACCACGGTAGGCGCTTCCATCTCCAGTATCTTCGTCACCAGCTTCTCGTGCATGCCCGCCCGCGGCGGATCGGTAATGATCACATCGGGGCGGCCGTGCTGCGCAAAAAAGGCGTCGTCGCAAATATCGATCACATCGCCCGCGTAGAATTGCGCATGGCTTACACCGTTCAGCGCTGCGTTTTCTTTTGCATCGTCGATCGCTTCGGCCACCACTTCCACACCAACCACCCGGGCTGCCTGCCGGCTCACGAAAATACCGATGCTGCCGGTGCCGCAATACAGGTCATAAACAGTTTCGCGGCCGGTTAGTTCGGCATACTCGCGGGTCACCTGGTACAAGCGCTCACCCTGGCGGGTATTGGTCTGAAAAAAAGACTTGGGGCCGATCTTGAACCGGAAATCCTCCAACTGCTCAATGGCATATCCTTTTCCGAAATAAGCAACGGGCTGCTGGTCGTGCAGGCTGTCGTTCCATTTGGTATTGACGGTATAAAGCAGCGTGGTAATGGCCGGCACCTGTTGCAGCAGGTGATCGAGCAGGGCCGTCCGCGCTTTTTTGTCTTCCTGCCCGAATACGATATTAACCATTACCTCGCCGGTGGTCAGCACCCGGATCACTGCATTCCGCAAAAAACCCCGGTGCTCGCGGATATCATAAAAGGAAAGTCCCTGCGACGCGGCATAATCACGAATCGTATTGCGGATCAGGTTCTGCGGCTCGGCCATCAGGTGGCAGTTGTAGATATCGATGGCCTTATCGAATACCCGCGGCACATGAAAGCCGATGGCGTTTTCGGATGGGATCTCGCCGCCCGCGCTGATCTCTTCGGGCAGCAGGTACCGGCGGTTGCTGCACGTGAACTCCAGCTTGTTGCGGTAATACCGGGTATCGGCGCAACCGAGAATGGGCTGCAGTTCGGGCAGCGATACCTTGCCAATGCGACGGAGATGCTGCTCCACTTCCTGCTGCTTGTACCGGAGCTGTAAGCCGTAAGGGAGCATTTGCCATTTGCAGCCGCCGCAGCGGCCGAAATGCGCGCAAAAAGGCGCTACACGCTGGTCAGACAAGCTATGCACCCGGCTCACCATGCCCTCAGCCCAATCTTTCTTGTTCTTTCGCAGCCGTACATCTACCAGGTCGCCCGGTACCGCTCCTTCAATAAAAACCACTTTACCGTCCACCCGGCCCAGCGCTTTTCCCTCTGCCGCATAATCTTCCACCAGAACCCGTTCGAGGGTAATATTCTTTTTGCGCATGGGGCAAAAGTCGTGAAATTAGCGGCTTAAACAATAGGATGAAAAACCACTTCCTGTGTGTCATGGCGGCCTGCCTGGCGGGCCTGACGGCCACTGCCCAGCCCAAAACCGGCCACCGGCTTACGGTGTCGGTGAACGCGTACGAAGGGCAGTGGCTCTACCTCGGTTATCATTACGGAAAGATCAAGGCGCTGGCCGATTCGGTGCGGGTGCAGCAAGGGGTCGCCGTTTTTAAAGGCCCCCAGGCCCTGCCGGGCGGCATCTATTTTGTGGTATCGCCCAAAAAGGAGATCCTTTTCGAGCTGCTGGTCGACCGGCAGCAGCAATTCAGCATGCAGGCAGACAGCGCCCGTCCCGAAGCCGTGGTCTTTACCGGCTCGGCCGACAATACCGCTTTCCAGGCCTATACCCGTTTTGTACAGCAAAAGGGCACGGCCATCCAGCAGGCACAGCAAAAATTACAATCGCCCGGCGCCGATACGGCCGCCCTGCAACGGGTTATCCGCGACAACAACCTGGCTATCCAGCAGTATCGCGCCGAAGTGATAAAAGCGCAGCCCGGCGGGCTCTTGTCCGCCCTCTTCGCCGCACTTACCGAGCCCACTGTTCCACCCGCATCGGCCCATCCCGGCGGAAAATACGATTCCACGTATGCCTACCGCTATTTCAAGGGGCATTACTGGGATGGCATTTCGCTGGCGGATGACCGGCTGCTGCGCACGCCTTTCTTTGAAACGCGGGTGGATAAATATTTCAGGGAGCTGGTATCGCCCGCCCCCGATTCGATCAGCCGCGAGGCAGATGCCTTCCTCTCGAAAGCCAAACCCAGCAAGGAAATGTACAAATGGCTGCTGACCCATTTTGTGCAGGCTTATATCAACCCGCCTTATATGGGACAGGATGCGGTGTTTGTGCATCTGTTCGAGAAATACATCAACGGCCACCCCGAGGTGGACTGGTTCACGGAAAAATACCAGCAATACATGCGCGACCGGGCCTACAGCCTGATGGCCAACCTGATCGGCAATCCGGCCTGGGAGTTGACGATGACCGACACCGCCGGCAAACCGGCCTCGCTGTATGAGATCAACGCGCCCTATACGGTAATCTGCTTTTGGGACCCCACCTGCAGCCATTGCAAAGAAATGGTGCCGCGGCTCGATTCGATGTTCCAGCACAAGTGGAAAGCGATGGGCATCAGGCTGCTGGGCGTTATGACCGATGGCGGAAAGGATAACTGGCTGCAATACATCCGCGATCATCACCTGGATGGATGGAACCATGTGTACCAAAGCGAGGCCCAGCACGAAGCAGAAAGGAATTCGGGCAGGGCCGGTTACCGGCAGCTATACGACGTGTACCAGACCCCGGTGCTCTACCTGCTCGATAAAGAGAAAAGGATCGTGGCCAAGAAACTGACCTACCAGCAAATCGACGATCTGATCACCCTCAAACAAAGCAAGACCCCGTGAAAAACCGGTTAATACGATTCGCCTGTTGCCTGCTGCTGTCTGCCTGCGCACAACGGGTGTATGCACAGACTCTTTTTTCATATGGCCCGCATAAAGTGAGCAAGGCCGAATTTATCGATGCCTTTAACCGTAATAACCAGGTAGTGACGCCTACGGCAAAAGCCTATCGGGATTACCTCGACCTGTACACCAGGTACAAACTGAAAGTGCAGGCAGCTTACGATGGGAAATTCGACACCCTGCCGGGACAGCTTAAAGAGCTCGGCGATTTTCGTGCGCAGGTGATGGACCGGTATTTGTCTGACGACAGCACCCTCGACGCACTGACCAAAGAAGCGGTTATACGTAGCCGTGAAGACCGCCGCATTTCCCATATCTATCTTCCTTACAGCGGCAACGATACCGCCGCAGCCTATGCGCAGGCGCGGGCAGCCCTCGATGCGCTGAAGAAAGGAATGCCTTTTGCCACTGCCGCGGCAAACTTTTCGAAAGATCCGGCGGTGCCGGTCAACAAAGCTGATATTGGCTGGATCAGTGTTTTCCTGTTGCCTTATCCGCTGGAGTCGCTGGCCTATGAAACACCCCTGCAACAGTACAGCCAGTTGTATCGCGGCAGTGATGCCTATCATATTTTTTATGTGTCGGCGGTAAGACCGGCCAAAGGCTATATACAGTTGCAGCACCTGCTGCTTGCCGTTCCCGCAGGATCTGCGCCTGCACTGGCAGCGAAGCAGCAGTCGAAAGCAGACTCGTTGTACGGGTTGCTGCAGAAAGGCGCAGATTTCGCTGAGCTGGCGCATCGCTTTTCGGACGATAATAGCACCTACCAGACGAATGGCATTATGAATGCGTTTCAGCCCGGTACTTACGAAACGGATTTTGAAGAGCAGGCCTTTTCACTGTTGCACGACAACGACGTATCGAAGCCATTCCGGAGCAGCCGCGGTTTCCATATTATCAAACGTTTAACGGCCTACCCCGCGGTTACAGGCGATAGTAACAGCATCTTTGCCGCCATGAAGACCAGCGTGAGCGCCGACCCCCGCATCCGGATCGCCACGGAGATGAGTTTCAGCAAAGCGAAAAAATGGACGGGGTATACATCATACCCGGTAGCAGCGGCCGTGCTTGACCGCTATATCGGCTCTTTTGAAACAGGCAATGCGACCGACAGGTCGGCCCTGCCGGCAACTACTGTACTGGCAGCCACCTCGGGCGCCCGCTTTACCGCGGCAGCTTTTGGCAACTGGCTGGCACAAAACCTCGCTGCGCTGCGACGCAGCGTTCCCGGCTACAGTAATGCAGCTTTATTGCAGCGTTTTCTCGATCAGTCGCTGATGCAGGAATACCAGATGCACCTCGAAAAATACAATCCCGAATTCGCGCAGCAGTTGAAAGAGTTCAGGGACGGCAACCTGATATTTGAAGTGATGCAGCAGGCGGTATGGGACAAAGCTGCGGCCGATGAGCCCGGCCTGCGGAAATACTACGAGGCACACCGCCAGCAATACCGCTGGGATGCTTCTTTTTCGGGCGTATTGTTCAATGCAGCCGATTCATCTGCCGCCCGTAGCTATATCGCAGTCGTGAAAAACGACCCTGCACAATGGGCCACCCTGTTACTGCCATACGGTCAATCGATCTTTGCCGACAGCGGGCGTTTTGAAACAAGCCAGTTGAATATGACACTACCGCCGGGCGCCGCGCCCGGCACCGTCAGCGAACCGGTGTATAATCCCGAAAACGGCAACTACCAGTTTGTACTGGTAAGCCAATTGCACCAGCCGGGCGAGCAGCGTTCTTATGCCGATGCCCGCGGGGCGGTGCTGAACGACTACCAGCAGTTGCTGGAAGACCAGTGGATCGCGCGGTTAAAGAAGAAATATCCCGTAGTCGTGAATAATAAAGTGCTGCAATCCATTTTGCCCAAATAAGGAAGGTACGCCATGTGTGATGCCGCCGGCGGCACCCATGGCATGATTTTCGCGAATACCGCGATCAAATACATAAACATTTTATCAAACCCTGTTCAAAGCTTTTTAAACCCGATAAACAAATAACAGTAACCAACATGAAAAAGACAGTTATCCTTTTGCTTACCCTTGCCGCAGTTGCCCTGAAGACGAATGCACAGGATCCGAAATTCTATCTCAAAGGAGGTTTTAACCTGGCGAACGTGAGTTACAATAAAAGCGGCGAGGTGAACGACGCCAACAGCCTGCCCAGCTTCCATGCCGGCCTGATGGCCGATCTTCCCATTCTCCCTCTTCTTTCCATACAGCCGGGTATCCAGTTTTCTGGCAAAGGGTCGAAAGTAAAATGGGCGCAGGGTTCTTACAGCGCCGAATCGAAGTTCAATCCCGGTTATGTAGAAGTGCCGGTAAACCTCGTGGTGAACCTGCCGCTGATCGACCAGGAATCGAAGGTTTTCTTTGGTGCGGGTGGTTATGCCGCGATGGGTGTAACCGGCAAGCGCAAGATCAATGTAAATGCATTGGGCATTCAATATAGCCAGGAAAACAAAATCAAATTCAGCAACGACGATCCCACTACGGGAAATGAAGAGGATGCCGGCTATGGCAAATTGAAGCGTTTCGATTATGGTCTGAATGCAACCGCAGGTTTTGCTTTTCACAACCTGCTGATCTCCGTAAACTACAGCCTCG
>JAKPBL010000515.1 GCA_029778965.1 Bacteroidota bacterium | reverse complement strand
TCACCGACAAAACCAAGGTATATTCAGACATCATTCGCGCGGCGTATAACAAAGGAGCCAACCGGGGAACGTATGATGAAACCAGTCTTGCCCGCCAGCTTGCCATTGTGGCCCGGCTGATCAGCGGCGGACTGAAAACGCGTGTATATACGGTTACGCTTGGCTCGTTTGATACCCATAAGAAACAGGTGAACCCGGGCGACACCAGTACCGGCGGACATGCGGAATTGCTGAAGTCGTTGTCGGCCGGTATCAGCGCTTTCCAGGACGATCTGGAAAAACAGCAACTGGACGGCCGGGTACTGGGCATGACATTCTCCGAGTTCGGGCGTCGTATCAAGTCGAACGCCAGTATGGGAACCGACCATGGCGCTGCCGCTCCGCTCATTCTTTTCGGTAAGCATGTAAAAAAAGGCGTGCTCGGTAATAGTCCTGATATCCCTGCCGAAGTGCAGGTGGTTGACAATATTCCCTTTCAATATGATTTCAGGAGTATTTATGCCACGGTGCTGGAACGCTGGTTCTGCGTCGACAAAACCAAGATCAGCCAACTGATGCTGAAAGATTACCAGAGTCTTCCCATCATCGGCGGAACACCCTGCGGCCTTGACGACGACATCGAAGAAGTGAATGAGCAGGCCGATAAGATGATCCTCAAATTCTGGCCCAATCCTTACCAGCAGGTGGCTACGCTGCAGTTTTCAACACCCGGCGGCAAAACCGTCGTGCAGCAACTGAATGCACTCGGCCAACTGGTGCGTATCCATGCCATGGAGACATATCCCGCAGGCACTTTTAATATCGATATCTACGAAGACCAGTTGCCGTCGGGTATGTATTTTATTCGTTTGCAAACCGGCAACCTGCAGAAAGTGATCCGTGTAATAAAAGCGAAATAGTAAAAAAATAGCGAAATTGCAGGGCATGCTGACACGCATGGCGCCCACTCCCAGCGGTTATCTTCATTTGGGTAATATTTTGTCGTTCTGCATTACGGCCGCACTGGCCGAAGAACACGGGGCAAGTATTCTGCTGCGTATTGACGATCTCGACCAGGGCCGGGTACGGCCGGCCTATATTGCCGACGTATTCAGCACGCTGAACTACCTCGGCATTACCTGGCAGCAAGGGCCGCTGGATGCCGGCGATTTTATCAGGCGTTATTCACAACTGAAGCGACTCGGTTTATACCAGGCGGCGCTTAATACCCTGCGCGACAAAAAAATGGTGTATGCCTGCGATTGCACGCGTAAAACCATCGGGCATTGCCGGTGTCGCAACAGGAAATTATCGCTCGATGGCCTCCATCACCAATGGCGGCTGATCACTGACGGCGCTGCGCTGGATGGCTCGCTCAAAGACTTTGTGGTACGAAGAAAAGACGGCTTTCCCGCTTACCAGTTGAGCTCGGTGGTTGACGACGTGCATTTCGGCGTCAACCTGGTCGTGCGGGGGGAAGACCTAAGACAGTCAACGGCAGCACAGTTGTATATATGTGACCTGGTAGAGTGCGGCGCTTTCAGGAACGTCGTTTTTTATCATCACCGGTTGCTGACCGAGCCCGGCGGGGAAAAAATGTCTAAGTCCGCGGGCGCCGTATCCATTCATTATCTCGCGGCGCACGGACATACGCCTGCACGTATTTTCGCAGCAATCGCAAAGCTGGCAGGGCTGGACAACGGTATTACCGACCACCTGGCACTGGGCAGGGAATACCTGCGGTACTGGCGCTGAATTACCGCCTATATCGCTTTTCTGACAGCAGGCGCAATCTTTTCCGCCAGCAGGCGGATACACCGCATGATATTCTCCTGCGGCAGATCGGGACCGGTAATGATCTGCGCCAGGTAACGATCCATGTGGAAGATGTCATTTAAGCGTATGATCCTTTCCGTTAGTTCTTCCGGGCTGCCGACCAACAACGGCCCCTCTTTACGCAGGTACTCGAACTGGTTCCTGTCAAGGGGCGCCCAGCCCCGTTCGCTGCCGATCTTGTTCATCAGCTTCTGGTAGGTTGGGAAAAATTCGTCGGCCGCCTGCTGTGAATCGGGCGCCGCATAAAAATGCGTGTTTATACAAAGGGGTGGCGGCTGGTGCCCGGCATCGGTGGCCGATTGGCGGAACAGTTGTACGAGTGATGCGAATTGCGCTGGCCTGCCGCCCAGCAACGCAACTGTCATAGGCAGACCCAGGGTGCCGGCGCGTTTGGCGGAAGCGGGGGTGCCTCCAATGGCCAGCCATACCGGCAGCGACTGTTGTAACGGTCGCGGGTACACGCCCTGGTGACGGATCGGCGCACGGAACTGTCCTTTCCAGTCGACAATCTCCGATTTGTTGATGTTGAGCAGCAGGTCGAGCTTCTCCACGAATAGTTCGTCGTAGTCGTCGAGATTGTACCCAAACAGTGGAAAAGATTCTATGAACGATCCTCTTCCCGCCATGATCTCTGCGCGGCCCTGCGAGATGAGATCGAGTGTGGCAAACTGCTGGAATACACGCACCGGGTCGGCCGAGCTTAACACCGTTACGCTGCTGCTTAATTTTATTTTTTTCGTGGTGCTGGCGGCGGCCGATAAGATCATTTCGGGTGATGATACCAGGTAGTCGGCCCGGTGGTGCTCGCCCAATGCATATACGTCGAGCCCAACTTCGTCGGCCAGCCTGATCTCTTCCAGCAGTTCCTGCATACGGGCAGCGGCACCGGTGGCGCCGCCTGCTTTTCCTTCGGGGATCACTTCTCCAAAGCTGCTTATTCCAAATTCCATATTGTTATCAGATATTTCCTTTTTTCAGTTCTTCAATGGCATGGCTTGCGGCCCTTGCCGTGAGGGCCATATAAGTAAGCGACGGGTTCACGCAGTGGCTGCTGGTCATGCAACTGCCGTCGGTGATCACTACGTTGGGTACTTCATGCACCTGGTTGTAAGCATTCAGCACCGACGTTTTCGGATCTCTGCCCATACGCGCCGTACCCATTTCGTGGTTGGCATTGCCGGGAAATGACATGGTACCCGATATCCGAATGTTCTTGTACCCGGCTTTCTCCAGCATTTCTGCGCCAGTTAGTTTTATGTCTTCGTGCATGACGCGTTCGTTCTCTTTGAACTCGCAGTCGATCGCGATCATTGGTCTGCCCCAGGGGTCTTTGCGGTCATGGTTCAGGGTAACGCGGTTGCCGGCATAAGGCAGGCATTCACCGAACGACCATAAGCTGACCCGCCAGGGGCCGGGTTCTGTTTGCCGGTTCTTCAACGCTTCTCCAATACCGTCGCCATCGGCGCCGGTCCGATAAGCCGCTGCACCGAAATGATAACCGCGTACAAAATCTTTGACAGGCTCGGTGATGTTGCGAAAGCGCGGTATATAAGCGCTGGTTGGCCGCCGCCCGTAATAATAGCTGTCGAGCCAGCCCTCGACATCGGCGGATATCGACAATCCCTTGTGGTGATCCATGAGGTTCCGCCCCACCTGGTCGCTGCCGTTACCGAGGCCGTTCGGGAAACGCGACGATACGGAGTTCAGCAATAT
>JAKPBL010000482.1 GCA_029778965.1 Bacteroidota bacterium | reverse complement strand
ATGACCACGTCATCTCCAATGATGATCCGGGCAATCTTACCGTTGTGGTTGTTACAATATAACGTACAGCCGTCCGATATAAAACAGCCATCCCCAATCTCCACCTGGCGTGGATTAAAGGGAATATCCACCCGCAAGCCCACTATCGTATTTTTTCCGATTTTGACGCCGCGAAGTCGTAAACAAAAGGTAGCTATCCGGCGACGAACAGCTACCCATGCATTGTACATATCCATAAAAAAATCATAACTCCTTGTTCAGCAATCGCCCCTGGTCCAGCAGCATTTCTACTGCGGGCATTAACTGGCCCGACCGGCGCATAGCCTCAACATGCCGCTCATGATGGCAATCGGTGCCCAGCAGTGACACAATTTTCTGCTTGATCATACCCATCGCCAGGTTGTAAGATAGTTTGCCATAATAACCCGTCAGGGAATTGATGTTCACCTGTAGTAAAATACCCATATCCGCTATCTCCTGGAAGATATGGGTTTCACCGGCCAGGTAAGTGTACCGCTCGGGATGCGCCAGCACCGGCTGGTAGCCCAGCATCTGCAAATCGAAAAATATCTTCTTCCACTCAAAAGGCAGGCTTACAAAGGAAAACTCCACCAACAGCAGCTTGCCGCTGAGGCAGCGGAAGGGCGCTTTCTCGGCCACCATCTGGGCAAAATGATCGTCGATCATATATTCGGCGGCAGCCGACATCGGCGCGGACTGGTCTGCCGACACCAGGGCGGCCTGCAAATCGCGCAACGCACCTTCAATAGAAGTATCGTCGTTCCGGTATAAATCCCACAACACATGGGGGGTGGCAATAAAGCGGGAATAGCCCATTTCGCGCAGCCCCTGAATCAGCGCCAACGAGGTCTCCGTATCGGGAGAGCCATCGTCAATGCCGGGCAGCAGGTGACTGTGCATGTCAACACCTATTCCGCTTAAATCTATAAGGGGGTACTTATTGCGCCTGAAAATGGAAAACATAACCGGCGCAAAACTACGAATAAGCCTCAACACTCCACGCCATTCCGCTGCAGCCAGTGCTCCAGCACCACAAACAGCCAGATATCCACCCATTTCACCTGCTGGTCGCCGCGCAAATAATCAGCCCACAACTGCAGCAGCGCACCGCAGTCTATGAAAGGCCGTGCAGCCATAGACTCGATCCGCCGCTGGCAAAAATCGCGCAGGTCGTTCCGCAGCCAGTCTTTCCACGGAAATAGAAAGCCCTTCTTTTGCCTCAGTACCAGCTCATCGGGCAGCAGTCCGTTCAGGCTTTCCACCAGCAACCGTTTGGGATATACCGGCGACTTCAATTTGTCGGGTACCTGCAACACATATTGTACCAGGTCGTGGTCGAAAAACGGCGCCCGCACTTCCAGCGCATGCGCCATGCTCATCTGGTCGAGATCAGCCATCAGCGTGTTCCGGGTGTACCCGGTCAGCTCGGCTATACTTACCTGGCTGTAAAGCGGAAAGCTTTCCAGCGCATATCGGCAGGCGTTCAGTTGTTCCGCCACCTGGTCAACGGCGGGCGCGGTAACGATCTCTTCAATCAGGGCCGGTGCCATGATCTGCCTGAATACGGGGTAGAGATCGGCGATACTGGTGCTGGCCGTATTCATCAGGTCGCGGTATTTCGAATGTGGCCGCAACACCATGGTCTTGCCTACCAGCTTACGTACCTGGCCGGAATGATCCCAAACCAGGCGCCGGTTCCGCAGGCGCATATACTGCTGGAAAAAAGGATAACCCGCAAACAATTCATCGCCACCGGCGCCCGTCAGCGCCACCGAAATGCCCTGGGCACGCACGGCTTTCGATACTACATACGTATTCACCCCGTCGCCGGTGGGCGTATCCATCACGTCCAGCGCATTCTCCAGTTCACCCAGCAGGTCCCGCGCCTCAAGGGGTATTACCTGGTGGCAGGTATTGAATTTCCGCGCTGCCATCGCCGCAAAGGCCGACTCATCGTATTCTTTTTCCTTAAAGGAGACCGTGAAGGTATGGGGCTGCTGGCTGCTGACGCGCCGCATCAGCCCGACCACGGCGCTCGAATCGATGCCGCCCGACAAAAAGGCGCCTACCGGCACATCGCTTACCAAGCGACGCTCTACCGCCTGGGTCATCAGGTCGAGGATCTCCTGGTGCATCTGCCGCTCGCTCGCGGGGGCAAAAACAGGACGCTTGCGGGTAATATCCCACCAGGATTCCAGGCGTAGCTGGTTGTTTTCAACCCGCAGCAGGTGCCCGGGCGGCACCTGGCGGATACCTTTCACAAGGGTCGCTGGACAAGAGACAGACTGGTACCTGAAATAGTCGTGCAGCGCCGCGGTATCGATCATTGCCGGTACCAGCCCGCTGGCCAGTATCGCCCTGATCTCCGATGCAAAAACGATCATTTGATCATCGGCATAATAGTACAGGGGCTTCACGCCGAGGCGATCGCGTACCAAACATAGCGAGGGCTGCGCTGCGTCCCAGACCGCAAACGCAAACATGCCGGCCAGGCGGTCGAGGCCTGCCGTACCGGTTCGCAGAAACCATTGCAGCAATACCTCGGTATCGCCGGTGGTGCTGAAATTAAAGTCGGGAAATTGCCGGCGGAGCTCCCGGAAATTATAGAGCTCGCCATTATAGACCATTCGGTAGCGACCCGTTGGGTCTTCGAATGGCTGATCAGCGGCCGCCGAGGTGTCCAGAACAGACAACCTGCGGTGGCCAAGGGCCAAACAACCATTTATATAAACGCCTTCCGCATCGGGACCCCGGTGCCGCAGCGCCCGTGTCATAGCACGGATGGCGGGTTCAGGGGCGGGTTGTTGATCGAAGCGGAGAATACCTGCTATTCCACACATGTCCAGGATAGAGGAGATAAGGCTTGTATCTTATCGCTGGATCAAAATTCAGGTATTTTTTAATACATTTTTAATTTCCAGAGTGAATTACACGTTAAATCGGGTAAAATACCAATTTTCCGTTAGTGCATATCCACGCTGTTTTTCTGGAGCCAATACTCCAGCACCACAAATAACCAAATATCCATCCACTTTGCCTGTGGCTCATCGAGCAAAAAGTCGTTCCAGTGTCGTAACAGGGCCTGGTTATTTACGCCTTTCCGTGCCGCGAAAGAACGGATCATCGAGCTGCAGAACGGCTTCAGTTCATTCTTCATCCAATGCTTCCAGGGAAAAGTGAAGCCTTTTTTGGGCCGGTAGATCACTTCATCGGGGATCAATCCCTGCAGGCTGTCGACCAACAATTTTTTGGGCGTTTCGGGGTATTTGAGGTTATCGGGTACCTGCAATACATATTGAACAAGGGCATGATCAAAGAATGGTTCACGCAGCTCCAGCCCTACCGCCATGCTCATCTGGTCCATATCTTTCAGCAGGGTATTCTGGGTATAACCCATCAGCTCGGCCACGGTCACCTGGCTCAGCAACGGCAACCGGTCGATCGCCTCTTTTTGTGCCAGCAGCGCTTCCTGCACCATATCTCCCGCAGGCAGGCTAAAGATCGCATCGGGGATGCTGTCGGGCAGCACCTGTCTGAATACGGGATACAACCAGGCGATACTGCTTTTCCTGGCTTCGAGCAGGGTTTTGATCTTAGAGAGGTTCAGCCGGCTGTTGACCTCCATCATTTTGCCGAATACCTGCCGCAGCAGCGCGGTGTTGTCCCACACCTGCGAACGCTGCCTGATCTTATAATACGTGGGAAAAAACGGATAGCCGGCAAACAGCTCGTCGCCACCTACGCCGCTGAGGGCCACTGTGATGCCCTGCTGCCGAACGGCTTTCGACACCACATACGAGTTGATACCGTCGCCGCTGGGGCTGTCCATCGCATCGAGGGCGTTGGTCAGTTCATCGAGGAAATGGGTGGGCTTCAGTTCGATGGACTGATGGTTGGTATTGTATTTCCGCGCCACCATTTGCGCCCACTTCGATTCATCAAATGCTTCTTCCTTAAAGCAGATATTAAAGGTGTTTACCGTTGCGCTGCCTGCGCGGGCCATGAGCGCCACTACCAATGAAGAATCGATGCCGCCCGACAGAAATGCACCTACGGGCACATCGCTTACCAGCCTTTTTTCCACGGCTTTCTCCAGCAAATGCCGGATATTTTTTTTCACGGCCTCCGGCCCGGAAAAATCGGCGGGAGCACCGGTATCGGTACTGGTATACCAGCAGGAAAGCGCCGGCTGCCCCTTGCTGATTTGCAGAAAATGCCCGGCCGGCAATTGCCTGACGCCTTCTAAGATAGAGCCGGGTGAAGCGACCGACTGATACCGGAAATAAGAGCGCAGCGCCTGGGAATCAAGCGTCGCCTTTACATAACCGCTGGCCAGCAGCGCCCGCAATTCAGAAGCGAATACCAGCCGCTCTCCGTTATGATAGTAGTAGAGCGGTTTAACCCCAAAACGGTCGCGTGCGAGGGTAATATCACCTGTCTGGCGATCGACCATGGCGAAGGCAAACATGCCGCTGAAATCGGCAATGCCTTCTATGCCCTTGCGCGCAAACCATTCTACCAGCACTTCGGTATCACTGGTGGTGCTGAAATGGTGTTCGGGCATGCGCTGCTGCACATCGCGGTAGTTGTACAACTCACCGTTGAATACGGTAATATAACGTTGAGCACTATCCGAGAAAGGCTGGTTGGCCGAGGTCGACAGGTCGAGAATGCTCAATCGGCGGTGTGCAAGCCCATAATTTTTTTCGAGGAAAAATCCATCGGCATCGGGACCGCGATGTGCCATGACGGCGTTCATCGCACGCAGCCTGGATTCATCTGCCGGCCGTCCGTTCAATTCAATAATGCCCGCTATTCCGCACATAATCAGCTATTCGCCTTACTGTAAACTTTATATACTTCGGTAATACCTTCTTCGAGCGAGATGGTATCGCGCCAGCCCAGTGAATGCAGCTTGGAAACATCCATCAGCTTCCGCGGCGTGCCATCGGGTTTGCCGAGGTCGTGCACGATCCCGCCTTCGTATCCGACGATCTTTTTCACCAACCGGGCCAGGTCGCCGATGGAGATATCATGCCCTACGCCGATGTTCACCAGCCCCGGCTCATTGTAGTGCTGCATCAGGTAGCAGCAGGCATCGGCCAGGTCGTCGGCATGCAGGAATTCTCTCAACGGCTTGCCTGTTCCCCATATTACCACCTGCGGCTCGTTCTTTAGTTTGGCTTCGTGGAATTTGCGGATCAGGGCCGGCAATACATGCGAATTATTCAGGTCGTAGTTGTCGTTCGGGCCATACAGGTTGGTCGGCATTACCGATATAAAGTTGCAACCGTATTGTGACCGATAAGCATCGCAGAGCTTGATGCCCGCGATCTTCGCAATGGCATAGGGTTCGTTGGTGGGTTCCAGCTCGCCAGTGAGCAGGTATTCTTCTTTCAGCGGCTGGGGTGCCATTTTAGGATAGATGCACGATGAGCCCAGGAACAGCAGCTTCTTCACGCCGTTCACATACGACGAATGGATCACGTTGTTCTGGATCATCAGGTTGTCGTAGAGGAACTCGCCGCGATAGGTATTATTGGCCAAAATGCCGCCCACTTTGGCGGCGGCCAGGAATACATAATCGGGCTTTTCTGCGGCAAAGAAGGCGCTTACCGCTTCCTGGTTGCGCAAGTCGAGCTCTTTTGACGTACGGGTGATGATGTTCGTGAACCCCTCGGCGGCCAGCTTCCGGTGAATAGCCGATCCCACCATGCCGCGATGGCCGGCGATATATATCCTTGCCTGTTTTTCCATTGCCTTATTCGTATTGGTTCTTCACGTAGTAGCCGCTCTCGGCCAGGAGTTTTTCTTTGCGGAAGGCCTCCAGGTCGGCTGCCACCATCTCTTTCACCAGCGCCGGCAGGTCGTATTTGGGTGTCCAGCCGAGTTTGGTTTGTGATTTGGTGGGATCGCCGATCAGCAGGTCCACTTCGGTGGGTCGATAATAGCGTGGGTCAACGCAAACCACTTCCTTCCCCTCGGGCAATTGAAAATCGGGGTGGCTGCATGACACCACTACCGCTGTTTCTTTTTCATCCTTGCCTTTGAAAGCGAGCTCTATGCCCACTTCCTTAAAAGCCATACGCACAAATTCACGTACCGGGGTGGTAACGCCGGTAGCAATCACAAAGTCTTCGGGAATATCCTGCTGTAATATCAGCCACATCGCTTCCACATAGTCTTTGGCATGGCCCCAGTCGCGCTGCGCGTCGAGGTTACCGAGATAAAGCTTATCCTGCAATCCCAGCGCGATCTTGGCAGCCGCGCGGGTAATCTTACGGGTTACGAAGGTTTCCCCCCTCAACGGCGATTCGTGGTTGAACAGGATACCGTTCACCGCGAACATATTATAGGCTTCGCGATAGTTGACGGTGATCCAATAAGCGTAGAGCTTGGCCACTGCATACGGGCTTCGGGGATAGAACGGCGTAGTTTCGCTTTGCGGCACGGCCTGCACCAGCCCGTAAAGTTCGCTGGTAGACGCCTGGTACACTTTGGTTTTCTTCGTGAGCCCCAGCAGGCGCACGGCTTCCAGTATTCTCAGCGTACCGATACCGTCGGCATTGGCAGTGTATTCAGGTTCCTCAAAGCTCACGTGCACATGGCTCATGGCCGCGAGGTTATAGATCTCGTCGGGCTGTGTTTCCTGGATAATGCGGATGAGGTTGGTGCTGTCGGTCAGGTCTCCGTAATGCAGCTTGAGCTTCACATTGTTGTCATGCGGATCCTGGTAAAGGTGATCGATGCGGTCGGTATTGAAGAGCGAAGCCCTTCTTTTGATGCCGTGCACGAAATAGCCTTTGTTCAATAGGAGCTCGGTAAGATAGGCGCCGTCCTGTCCGGTAACGCCGGTAACGAGTGCAACTTTGGACATAGTAAAATATAAAACA
>JAKPBL010000471.1 GCA_029778965.1 Bacteroidota bacterium | reverse complement strand
CGCCGGCCTCGATCCCATTGCCGCAGAGATACTGAAGGAAAAGATCGTATCGGCTAAAAACAGCGGGTGCCTGGTCCTGGTCACGTCGCACGTGCTGAGTGAGCTGGAGGGCGTGGTAAACGAGCTCGTGTTCATGCAGGAAGGCCAGGTAATGCTGCACCAGGACATCGATACCCTGAAAAGCAATACCCGCCAGCAAAGCATCGCCGGTTCGGTGACCGCGCTGCTGAAAAATCAACGGCATGAATAAGCTACTGAAACATATATTGCTCGATATACTGCATAACAAAACCGTTATCGTATATACCATTACGCTCGCCGCTTTTTCGTGGACGGTATTCGGGCTTGAAAACAATGCCGCAAAAGGAATGCTGACGCTGCTCAACATCCTGCTGCTCATCATTCCCCTCGTATCGTCGCTCTTCTCCACCATTTACCTCTACAACAGCGCTGAATTCATCGAGCTGCTCGTAAGCCAGCCGATCAAAAGAACCGCCATCTGGAAATCGCTGTTCGCCGGGCTGGCCGCCAGCCTCTCCCTCGCCTTTCTCGCCGGGGCCGGCATTCCCATTTTATTGTATGCCGAGCCGGTAACGGCCTGGGTAATGATCGGATCGGGCATACTCCTGACGCTGGTATTTACCGCGGTCGCTTTCCTGGCTTGCGTGCTGACGCGCGATAAAGCCAAAGGCATCGGCGTGTCGATCATGCTCTGGCTCTATTTCGCCCTGCTGTTCGATGCCATCGTGCTGTTCCTGTTCTTCCAGTTTGCCGACTATCCGATCGAAAAGCTGGTTGTATTGCTTTGCGCACTCAGCCCCATCGACCTTTGCCGCGTGGTGCTGCTGCTGCACCTCGACGTTTCTGCCATGATGGGATATACCGGGGCCGTGTTCCGGGATTATTTCGGAACAGGCGGCGGACTGGCACTGTCGGCCACCCTGTTGCTGCTATGGATTATCGTTCCTTTCTATATTTCACTGGCCAGGTTTAAAAACAAAGATCTCTAAGTATTAAACCTTTCACGATGAAAACAGATTTAAACACTGTAGACGATATCAGAAAAGTGATAGCACGTTTCTACAGCAAGGTTAAAGAAGATGAGACCATCGGTTTCTTTTTTGGCGCTATGGCGGGCGATGACTGGCATCGTCACGAGGAGGTCATGTGCGCCTTCTGGGAAAACGTGTTGTTCCATACCGGCAGTTACAGCGGGAACCCGCTGGCTACCCACCGGGTCATCAACCAGGCGAACCCGGTCTTACCCGCTCATTTCAGCCGCTGGCTGGCGCTTTTCAACGAAACGGTCGATGCGTTGTTTTCCGGCCAAAATGCGCAGAAAATGAAAGACCATGCCCGTGGCATTGCCGGCATTATGCAGCAGAAGATGTAGCGGATGAGGTAGCAGATGGTGATACAGCCGACCAGGCCAGCAGCGCTGCGCCCGCCAGCAATAAAAGCGCCACCAGCAGCAATGCTTCGTGTATATACGGTATCGGCACATACGCGAACGAGGCAAAGCCCTGCACCGCCAGCAGCGTTTCGTTCAATACCACGCCTGCCAGGAAAATAAATGAACCACTCCGGGCTGTTTTGTTCAGTGTCAGCACGCCGCGTACAAACAACCAGCCAACCAGGAAAAGACTATAAACACCCAGCAGCACCAGGTGCAGGTAGGCTATAACGATGGGCCGGAAGCCGAACACCAGTTGGCTCAGGTGCGGAATGGCAGACACTGTTTGCAGCACAAATTTGAGTGTCATCGATAATACGGCGCCATACAGGAACCATGATATCCACCGCGCCGGCAACCGGCCCGGCATCGCCCGGAGATCACCGGCAAATGCCCCGAGCAGCCGCAGCCAGGCCAGCAATTGCGCAATCGCCGCCAGCGAGGTGATCACCACCAGCCAAACGGGCAGATGCGCCCACAATATGGACAGGAAGAAGCTGATAAAAACAGTCACCGAAAACACCCGGTAAGCGCTCCGGAACAGGTCGTTCTTCTGCGGAAGATAAAACACCAGCAACGACATGGACGCGAAGAAAAACCAGCCGCTGTACTGGAAATGCAGGTAGTAATACACAGAGCCGAGATAACGTTGCATGTCGATGCTCCGCGTAGCCATCATATACGCCAGGAAAAGCGGTCCCGCTGCCGAAAAAACATTCAGGAACAAACCCATCCGCGCCCAGCGCGTAAACGCCTGTCCCGGAGCAAAACGCCTTGCATCGCTTGCGTAGACACCGAAAAATGCGATGGCTACCACAATAGTAAGCGTGGAAAACAAAATGGATACAGGGCCATACCCCTGTACGGTAAAAGCGCATAGCATGCCGAATGAAAACAGGAGGTTCAGCGCGATCAGCAGATGATATCTTCGCTGCTTTTCCGCTGGCAGTAAACCGTTCATGCACCAGGCAAGCGAAGTATATAGCATGTGCGTAAGCCAGCCGCCAAATGCAAAATGCGAATGTGCATGCAGCAGGTTCTTCTGGTCGAAATACGGGAAATCGAACGCTATCTTATACCGCATCAGGCTGCCGAACAGCGCTACGATGGCCAGGCTGAACAGGCCGGTCCGGAACCAGTTCCGGAAAGGTTTTTCCAATGTATTCATCAGTAATAAATCTTATGATCCACCATTTTCACCTTTTGGTCACGCTCCATTTTCAGCAGGGTACGGATCACGGTTTCCACCCGCAGGCCGGTGAGATCGGCTATTTCCTGGCGGGTTTTATTTATTAAAACAGGCTGACGTTGTGAATTGCCTTTCATATGCCGCAAAAGGCGGGTGATTTTTTCTTCGGCAGTTTTACAATGCCATATTTGCGTTGAATGTGCCTTGTTATAGATCCGCTCGGCAAACATATACAGCATGGTTGTCTGCATCTCGGGGGAGTCGTGCAAAATATTCAGCAGCCTTTCTTTCGATAAACGCACGATAACCGCGGGGCTGGAGGTCTGCGCCGTGGCAGGATAATTTTTATTGACAAAAAGCGGCGGCTCGCCAAAACTGTCTCCCGCTGCGAAAGTGCCCTGGATCAGGTCTTTTCCTTCGCTGTTGGTGGAGAACATTTTTACAGCGCCTTCCACTATCTGGTAGAAATAAAGAGGGGCATCACCTTCCCAAAAAACAATTGCTCCTTTATCGTATTTCCGGGTAATGCCCCCGTACGTTACCAGTATGTCGTAATCGATCTGCATACGGCTGCCTTAGATGGCCTGGCGGAGTGCTTTTTCCAGTAAAATGGCCTTGGGAAAAAGAATATTGTTCTCCAGGTGAATATGGCGGTGCAGGTCGTGCTCAAACGCTTTCAGCGTGGCAAAAGCGACCTGGTAGGTAGTGCAGCCGTCGGCCGGCACGGTGTAATTGTTCGACAGGGCCGCTATCTGCCTGAAACGCTCCCCTTCCATATCATGCTCGGCCATCATCATCGAAATAGGATTGCCAACAGTGCCGAAAGGCACGGCATCCACCCCGGTACCGTGCTGTTGCGCCACCGCCATTTTCCGTATAAAGGGGAACAGGATATTTTCCTCCTTGCGCATATGGTTCAGCAATTCGCCGGCCGACTCCTGGAAAAGCCGGCGGATATCCAGCAGCTCTTCGTGGTTTTTTCCGTGCACCCGGCAGATCTTCTCCAGCAGGGTTTCCAGCAAAGGAACCTGGCTGCTTACGTAACGGTGGTGTTTCTTTTCAATGTAGTCGGCAAGGAGGTCGAGCGGCCATTCATTGAATGCGATCTGCTCATCGCCCCCCTGCCCGCCGAGGTGGTCGAGGGCGGCGTATACCACGGCGGCATCCAGCCCGTCGGCTTTACAGGCTTCTTCGATGGTACGATCGCCCTTGCAGCAAAAATCGAGGCCGAATTTCTCAAATACACCGGCGGCGCGGTAGTCCCTGGCAGTAATTTCGCCGATTGTATATTCACTGATAGCAGGCATGATGATATGTTTTAGTGATTGAATTCAGATCAGCGGGCGCGTTTTACTGTTGCCGAGGGCGTCGAGTTTCAGTTGGAACATGGCGGCCATCTTGTCGCCCCGCCATTTGGCTTCATCGGCTTTTTCGCCGGCAAACAAGGCATCGACCGTCTGGCGCCAGATACCCAGCCAGGTATCGAAATGCGTTTTGGTGATCGGCATCTGCGCATGCGGGGGAAAGGGGCTTCCGAAATAGGTGTGCTCTCCCAACAATACCGTTTGCCAGAAGCGGTACATCTTCTCCAGGTGCTCCGGCCAGCGGTCGCCGATAATACCGTCGAAAACGGGACCAAGCAGCGGGTTCTTCCGCACATCGCCGTAAAAGGTATTTACCAGCAGTTGAATGTCTTCTATATGTTGTATGTCTGCCTTCGCCATGCGGAACGGTTTCGTTTTGCGCTATGAAATACTTTTTTGTCTTTTATTGACGTAAAAAAATTACTGTTTTAAGAAAGCCATCTTGGCCTCCAGCTCACGGGTAAAGCCGCCGATCTGTGTCGATTCCAGCATTACCATCAACTGGTTGCGTATCGACTTGAACTGGTGATGGATGGGGCATGGATGCGATTCGGAGCATTGCTTCAGGCCCAGCCCACAGCCCGAGAAAACCCGGTCGCCGTCGATCGCCCGCACAAAATCGGCCAGCGATTGCTGCAGGGAAGCGTGGTCGAGGTAAAAGCCACCGGTAGGCCCCTTGGCCGATTGCACCAGTCCCTTACGGCTCAGCTCCTGCAAAATCTTCGCAATGAAATGCTCGGGTGAGTTAATGCCTCTGGCCACGTCTTTAATGCTTACCCGGCCACCCTCCCGGGTCTGCTGGGCAATAAAAATGACCGCCCTGATCGCATATTCACATGTCTTTGAAAACACCTTTTTTGTTTAAAACACAAAAATAGGCAATAAAAGACAAAAAACTCTTTTATTTTCTATCTGAAGGCTGCGACCACCCGGCAACAATTCCGGTGGCGCCGGAAGAAAGCAGGGAGGCCGGTGGCAGGAACGGGGAAGACTTCCGGGCAATACACCTGGTATTGAATCGCTTATGAAAAAAGGCGCCCCGTTTCACCAAAAATTCTTTGCGGTAAAAAGGGCAAACTTGGTTGCATAACCAGTAGTTTTATTCCTTATACAGTTGACATGCGATACTGCCTCTTATTGTTACTGGCTGCCTGCTCGCTGGGCAGCCGTGATTCCCGCAACAGCGGCCGGCTCCAACCAGCGGCGGTACACCTGACGCCTGAAGAAAAGAAAGCCCGCTGGCAGCCGGAAACCGATTCGCTCCGGGTAGCTTTCGGAAACAGCAGCACGCGTTATGCCTACGACGTGCCGCCGGCAGGTGACACCACCGGATCATGGGCGCCCACGGCCTGGAAGGGAGAACGGATACATACGCAGTTGCTGCTGTGGAGCCGGAAAGCCCGGCCGGGCATGGTCGTAATGGGAACGGCTTTGAGCGACGACAATGGCCGGGTGATCTCGCAGGAAGATATTTCGGTGGGACAGGTGAGACCGGTATGGACCGATGAGTTCCGCGACGGATGCGGCTACCGTAAACCGGCTGATTTCGATTCTTCGCAGGTCGCCGACCTGATCGATACCAAAACGAAATTCGTTCGCGTGGGCGCCGACAGCGTGCAACCGGTATGGATAAGCCTCCGGGTAAAACCCGAAACACCCGCCGGAATCTATAAAGGGTTTGTGCTGGTGGCAGCCGACAAACCCCTGATGCTGCCGGTAACCCTGACGGTGCTGGACCGCACCTTGCCCGCACCTGCCGACTGGTCGTACCAACTGGACCTCTGGCAGCATCCAGCCGCCATCGCCCGTGTACACAAAACCAACCTCTGGTCTGATGCACATTTTAAAGCAATGAAGCCCTATTACCAGATGCTGGCCGGTGCCGGGCAGAAAGCCATCACCGCCTCCATCGTTAACGAGCCCTGGGGGCACCAGACCTACGACGACTATCCCAGCCTTGTTCAATGGACCCGGAAAAAAGACGGCACCTGGTCTTTCGACTACAGCCTCTTCGACAAGTATGTGCAGTTTACGATGGACTGTGGCATCAACAAATGGATCCATTGTTATAGCATGGTTCCCTGGAAGGTCGCCTTCAATTACTTCGACGAAAGCACCGGGCGCGATACCGTTTTTACCGAAGCCATCGGCACCGATGCTTACAACCGCTTCTGGACGCCCATGCTGACAGATTTTACCCGGCACCTGAAAGAAAAAGGCTGGTTTAACATAACAGCCATTGCGATGGATGAACGCCCGATGGACGCAATGAAAGCAGTCATCGGCCTGCTGAAGAAGATCGACCCGCAGTGGAAAGTGACCCTGGCGGGTGACTATCATCCTGAAATTGAAAAAGACATTTTTGACTATTGCCTGGCATCGGCCCAGCATTTTCCGCCGGAAGTGCAGCAACGCCGCCGCGCCGAAGGAAAACTCAGCACCTGGTACACCTGCTGCACGGAAAAATACCCCAATGGGTTTACATTCTCTCCACCCGACGAGCACGTATGGATGGGCTGGTATACGGCCGCCCAGGGGCTCGACGGCTACCTGCGGTGGGCATTCAACAGTTGGACACGCAATCCGATGACCGATAGCCGGTTCACTGCCTGGCCGGCGGGCGATACCTACCAGGTATATCCCGGCCCGCTCAGTTCCATACGTTTTGAGAAAATGATCGAAGGCATCCAGGATTATGAAAAGATCCGGTTCCTGCGAAAGCTGTACACATCGACAAACAACCGGAATGAACTGGCCGAACTCGACAAGGGCCTGGCCGGGTTTACCATCGCGTCGCTGGCTTCCACACCCGCCAGCCGGCAATTGGAAAAAGTAAAACCGCTGCTGAATAAACAACCATGACCAGATCTGACAAACCCATCCGTGTACTGGTGGTCGGTTGCGGCAATATGGGCGCCGCACATGCCACCGTTTATCACCGTGAAGATGCTTTCGAAATATGCGGTATCGTATCGCGCGGCAGCAGCAAGGAAAAGCTCAACGAAACGCTCGGTGGCGGGTATCCGCTATTCAGCGACTATGCATCGGCGTTAGCCGCTACAAAACCCGATGCCGTCTGCATTTCCACCTATCCCGATACGCATGAGAATTATGCGCTATTGGCCATCGCAAAAGGCTGCCATGTCTTTATCGAAAAGCCCCTGGCAGATACAGTGGTAGGCGCCGAAGGGGTGGCTGCCGCGGCGCGTGAGGCCGGCGTTAAGCTCGTGGTCGGTTATATATTGCGTCAGCATCCGTCGTGGCAAAAATTCATCGAGGTGGCGCAGCAACTGGGAAAGCCGCTGGTGATGCGCATGAACCTCAACCAGCAGAGCCACGGCTATATGTGGAACGTGCACCGCGCCCTCATGGCCAGTCTCAGCCCCATCGTCGATTGCGGCGTACATTATATCGATGTCATGTGCCAGATGGTGCGCAGCAGGCCGGTGCAGGTACAAGCCATCGGCGCCCGTTTAACCGATGATATTCCCGAAGGGAACTATAACTACGGGCAGCTACAGATAAAATTTGAAGACGGCTCGGTAGGCTGGTACGAAGCGGGCTGGGGACCAATGATCAGCGAAACAGCCTTTTTTGTGAAAGATGTCATCGGCCCAAAGGGATCGGTGTCGATCGTTGCCAAAAAAGCAGCGGCAACGGGCATGTCGGCTACCGTTGATGTACATACGCAAACCGAATCGTTGCGCTGGCACAAAGCAGCCATCGGACCAGATAATGAGTTCCTGGAGCCCGACGAATGGATCGACCTGGCCGATGAGCCCGGCCACCTGGAGCTCTGCCGCCGGGAGCAGTTGTTTTTCCTGGATGCGATCAGAAACGACCGCGACCTGACCGATCATATCGACGATGCCGTGAACAGCCTGCGCATTGCCTTTGCCTGTGATCAGTCGGTGCGCACGGGGCAGCCCGTGTTATTGTAAACAAGCGGGAATCGGCCGGCTTTCTTAGTCAGCCCGTTCGCTGCCGTTATCTTTTTTTCTCTTGCAGTAAAGAGAACAACAGTTCCGGTTCATTGGTGGTAATAAAACCTATATGCTGGTCGAGCAGCTTCTGCATGGTCGCTGCTTCGTTCACCGTCCATGCATTGGTAATGAGCTTTCGCTTCAGCGCATCTGCCAGCCAGCCGGGCTCCTTTTCAAAAACACTGAAATGATAGTCCAGTCCCGAGAGCCCATCGGCCTGCAACTGTTCGGGCGACTTATCACCCGTCAGGTAAGAGACTTTTGCCCGGGGATTGAGTTGGTGCACAAGCAGGCAGGCATCATAATCGAAAGAGATATATTCAACCAGTTTCTCCGCTTTTAATTTTCTGACGAGCGCCACCGAACGGCGGGTAAGCTCAAGCGTACGCTCCTTGCCTGCGGTAGAAGCCTTGATCTCATAGATCAGCTTTGTGCGCTTTTGCTTCATGCCTTCCCGGAGATAAGCTTCGGCGGTGGGAATGGACTCGCCGTTTGCATGCTTTTTTGCCAGGAGCTCCTCATAGGTAGCGCCGGCGATATTGATGCCGAAAAATGCGTCATCGTGGTTCACAACGATAACATCGTCTTTGGTAAGATGCACATCAAACTCGGAGCCATAACAGCCGAGGCGAATGGCTTCCCGTAAGGAAGCGATCGAGTTTTCGGGCAGGCCGCTTTTCTTCCAGGCGCCGCGGTGCGCGATGACCGGGTTAGGAGCGGGTTGGGCGGAAACAGTGCACATATTGACAAACAAAAGAAGGCCTGCAAACAGGCTGCGCAAAATGATCATGCCGATGGGTTTCTTTACCGGCAAATCTAACAGTTGTGCCGTTTTTTCGTATTTTTATTTGCCCCGTTAACGAACGGTCGCGCCAACCTTGCTTCGTGTAAGGGTTACTGTGAGATGAACGGATGCCTTTCGCTGGTATGATTTTTTAGATTAGATATAATTACCATGAAAAATTTACTGCAAAAAAAGTGGACTATACTGGGTATTGCGGCGACGGCGGTGCTGCTCGGCGCCTATTATATGCATCCCGCCGAACCATTCGCCCATATCGCCACCACACCTTCTGAAACAGTGGCAGCAGATACCGGCGGCGTTGAAACAAAAGCACCCAATACCAATTATAAGCCCGCTTTTGCCGGGCAAACGCGGATCGGCAACGTACTGGTTACGAAAACGCCGTATAAAGCAACCGTTTTGACCGGCGATCTGGCGGGTCCCTGGGGTATTGTATCCCTGCCCGACGGGCGGTTCCTGATCACGGAGAAAAAAGGTGATATGCGCATCGCGGGGGCCGACGGTAAATTATCTGCTCCCATAACCGGTATTCCCGAAGTGAATGCCGCTGGCCAGGGCGGTTTGCTGGGGCTGACGCTTGACCCGGCATTTTCCACCAACCGGATGATATACTGGGTATTTTCCAACAAAAAGCCCAACGGCAACCTGACGGCTGTCGCCAAAGGAAAATTGTCGGCCGACGAAAAATCGATCGAGGGCGCTACCGTTATTTACGAAGCCACTCCTGCGCATAACAGCAGCCTGCACTACGGCGGACGCATATTGTTCGACAAGCAGGGCTACCTGGTAGTGAGCACGGGCGAAAGATCAGACCTGGAAACCCGGCCGCTGGCCCAATCGCTGCAGGCGGCGCTTGGCAAAATTATACGGATCACCAAAGACGGAAAGGCGGCGCCGGGCAATCCTTTCGCAGGGCAAAAAAATGCACGGGCCGAAATATGGTCTTATGGTCATCGCAATGTGCAAAGCCTGGCCTGGGACCCGGTTACGGGCGACCTGTGGGAAGCCGAATTCGGCCCCCGGGGCGGTGATGAACTGAACCATATCCGCAAAGGCAAAAACTACGGCTGGCCCACCATCACCTATGGCATCGAATATGCGGGTCCGAAAGTAGGTGACGGCATCCAGCAAAAAGCCGGCCTTGAACAACCGGTGTATTACTGGGACCCCGTGATCTCTCCCAGCGGTATGGTCTTTTATACCGGCAATGTTATCCCTGAATGGAAGAACAATCTTTTTATCTGCGGTCTCAGCAGCACCCAGATCACCCGCCTGCAGATCAGGAACAACAAGGTAGTGGGTGAAGAACGTTTGCTGGAAGATGAAAAGCAGCGGTTCCGCGATATTACCGAGGGGAAGGATGGCGCTTTGTATGCGGTGACGGATGGCGGCAGATTGTACAGGATAGGAAAATGATTTTTTTACCCGTCGGGTGGTACCCGACGGGTAAAACATACGCTATTTAAAATCGCGCGACACAGTCAGCGTTGGCACGCTTTCCACCATAGTTAGTTTCTTCAACAATCCATTAAGATTGTAACATTTCTGTACAAT
>JAKPBL010000459.1 GCA_029778965.1 Bacteroidota bacterium | reverse complement strand
GGTTTTCAGTTGACTCTCCACCTCGCCAGCCTGCTTGCTGGCTGCATCGGCCAATATACCCGCAGCCTGCGCGCGGGTTTTGGTCGCCCGCATAAACAGCGGAATGCCCACCGTCAGGCTGACAATATGAAAACGGTCGCCCGCCCCGAAATAGGTCTGGTGCTGGCCGTCTTTCGAGGCATAACCGATGATCGACTGGTTCGCATAACCGACCGACAGCTCAGGCGCCAGCCTGGCTTTTTCCAATCCGCCTTGCGCCAGCGCCAACACCGACTGCTGTTGCTGGTAACGCAATTGAGGATGATTCGCCGGCTCGGTCACGGGTCGGCCTTCGGTCATAACGGGATCGGTATAAGCCGGCCTGATCACTGCCTCACCCCGGGTGAGATGCAGCAATTGCTGCTGCACAATGCTGCGGTCGGCTTCAATAGCCGCTTTTTGCAGGGCCAGTTGCTGTACCTGCGCCTCGGCCGATGCCATCTCCAGGGCATTCGACTCACCTGCCTGGAGACGCAGCGCCGCCGCTGCCAGAAAACGGCCATATACCGAATCGAGTTCTGCCACCAGCTTCTCCCTTTCTTCCAGCTCTACCAGTTGGTAAAAAGCCGTTCTCACCTGGCGGAGCAATTCCGCCTGTTTCCAGTCGGCCTGCAAGGTTTTGCTTTTTGCTTCTGCCAGCAGCCAGTTGCGCTGCTGCCGGTAAACAACCGGCAGGGTTACAGACTGGTTCAGGAAAAAGCGCGTATCTGCCTGAAAACTGTTGATATGTCCGTATTCGCCGCCGGCCTGCGTTATTCCGAAATCGGCCGGTGCGGCCGACAGCCTGCTCCAATACCCCGCCTCACGCCGGGTCGATTGCAGGGAAAGATTGTTGCGCACCGCCTGGTGCAGCACCGTATCGAGCGGCACCCGCTGCGGCGGCGCATCAGACTGTGCATAGACCCCAGGCAACCCCGCCAGCAGCAAAATGATGACGGCGGCGACTTTTTTGGGCGGCCCGGAACGCCGCTCCTGCACCCATAGATAAAGCGTGGGCAGCACCAACAGGGTCAGTAAAGTAGCAGTAACCAATCCTCCGATCACCACGGTTGCCAGCGGCCGCTGCACTTCCGCGCCTGCGCTATGGCTCATGGCCATAGGCAAAAATCCGAGCGAAGCCACAGCCGCCGTCATCAGCACGGGCCGAAGGCGGGTACTGGTACCCGTTAGTACCACCTGTTTCTTGTCTTTCATACCTTCTTTTTCCAGTTTCTTAAATGCGGCAATCAGCACAATACCATTCAGCACCGCCACACCGAACAATGCGATAAAGCCCACACCCGCCGAAATACTGAAAGGCAGCCCCCTGATGGTAAGCGCCAGCACGCCGCCAATGGCCGAAAGCGGAATGGCCGAAAAGATCAGGAGTGCGGCGCTCAGCGAATTGAACGACAGATACAGCAGCAGCAGGATCAGCAGCAGCGCCACCGGAACGGCGATCGACAAACGTCCCTTGGCTTCTTCGAGGTTCTTGAACTGGCCGCCATAGTCGATGGAATACCCCACTGGCAATACCAGGCGCGCGCCGATCTTCTCCTGCAGGTCGTGCACCACCGATTGTACATCGCGGCCGCGTACATTGAACCCAACGATGATCCGCCGACGAGCGTTCTCCCGTTGTATCTGGCTTGGCCCCTCCTGCACTTGCACATCGGCCACCTGGTACAGGGGCACCTGCAAGCCGTCGGGCGTAGGTACCTGCAACTGGCGGATGTCTTCCACCTGCTGCCGGCCTTCCTGCGCCAGGCGCACTACGAGGTCGTAACGGCGCTCGTTCTCGTACACCAGCCCAGCCGATTCGCCGGCAAAAGCAGCACGAACCAATCTGTTTATATCGGTGATGCTTAACCGATAACGTGCCAGTGCGTCGCGGTTATACCTCACCACGATCTGCGGCAAACCGGTGACCGCTTCTACAAACAGATCAGCCGTGCCCGGCACCGAGGCCACCAGGCCGCCCAGTTGCTGCGCCATCAGCGCCAGTGAATCGAGGTTGTCGCCATATATTTTGCAAACCACATCCTGTCGCGCGCCGGAGATCAGCTCATTAAACCGCATCTGCACGGGGAACTGGAAGCCCGCGGTGATACCCGGAATGGCCGACAGGGTTTTGCTCATGCTATCGGCCAGTGCATCGAAAGACTTTGCCGACACCCATTTCGATTTGTCTTTGAGCTGGATCATGATATCGCTCATTTCAATCGGCATGGGATCGGTCGGTATTTCAGACGCGCCGATGCGCAGCACAATCTTTTCCACTTCGGGAAAACGCTTTTCGAGCAGGGCGGCGCATCGCTGCCCTGTTTCTATCGATGCCGTTAATGAGCTGCCCGTGAGTAAACGAAGGTCTACCGCAAAATCGCCTTCTTCCAACTCGGGAATAAATTCACCACCCAGGCGCGAAAGCAATACCAGGCTCAACGCAAAAAGAACCAGGGCGATGCCGGTCACCCATTTCGGGAAGCCGATCAACTTTTGCAACAGGGGCTGAAATGCCCGCTGTATTTTCTCCATGAACCGGTCTGACCAGCTATGTCCTGCGGGGATGCGCCGGCTCAGGACCAGGGCGCTGATCATCGGCACATAGGTGAGCGACAATATAAAGGCGCCCACCAGGGCCAGCGATACCGTTTGCGCCATCGGCCGGAACATTTTGCCTTCAATGCCGGTCAGCGACAGAATGGGCATGTACACGATCAGGATAATGATCTGCCCGAACACGGCCGCATTCATCATCTGGCTGCCGGCCTGCGCCACCTCCCTGTCCATCCTGTCGCGGTCAACCAGGCTGCCCGCGGCGAAATATCCGCTGTGATACAGCCGGGCCAGCACGGCTTCCACAATGATGACCGCGCCGTCAACGATCAGTCCGAAATCAAGGGCGCCGAGGCTCATCAGGTTGCCCGACAGCCCGAACACATTCATCATCGCTACGGCAAACAGCATCGACAGAGGGATAACCGATGCCACGATCAGTCCGGCGCGCAGGTTTCCCAAAAAAACGATCAGCACTGCGATCACGATCAGCGCGCCTTCCAGCAGGTTCTTTTTTACCGTATCGATCGACCGGTTCACCATTTTGGTACGATCGTAAAACGTTTCCACCGTTACGCCTTCAGGCAATGTTTTTTGTATGGCTGCCATGCGCGCTTTCACATCATTTACCACCTGCGAGGCATTGGCCCCTTTCAACATAAGCACCACGGCGCCCGCCACTTCGCCGCGAGAACCATCGACCATCGCCCCGTATCTAACAGCGTGGCCTAACCGAACATCGGCTACATCGCGAATCCTGACCGGTATTCCCCCACTGGTATATTTCACCACGATAGCGCCGATCTCGTCCAGCCCCGCTACCAGCCCCTCAGTACGAATGAAAAGCGCACTCGCATTCCGCTCTATATAGGCGCCGCCCGCATTCTGGTTATTGGTCTCGAGCGCCTGGAACACTTCCGACACCGTCGTATTCATACTTTTCAGCCGGTTGGGCAGCACCGCCACTTCGTATTGCTTCTGGTGGCCGCCGAAGCTGCTCACATCGGCCACGCCGGGGGTGCCCAGCAACTGGCGCCGGATGATCCAGTCCTGTATGGAACGAAGCTCGGCAAGGTTGTATTTGTCTTCATATCCTTTGCGGGGGCGGATAATGTATTGATAAATTTCTCCCAGTCCGGTGGTAGAAGGCGCCATCTCGGGCAAACCGGCGCCATCGGGTATCTGTTCCCGGATGCCCGGCAGGCGTTCGGCCACCTGCTGCCGGGCCCAATATACATCGGTATCGTCGCCGAATACAATGGTCACAACCGATAAGCCAAAGCGGGATATCGACCGCATTTCCTTAATGCCGGGAATATTGGCCATGCTCTGTTCAACCGTGAAAGAGATGAGCCGTTCCACCTCGGGGGCGGCCAGCGTGGGCGATATGGTAATTACCTGTACCTGGTTGCTGGTGATATCGGGCAGAGCGTCGACAGGCAAGCGTTGCAAAGCGTACAAGCCCCAGCCGGTTAATGCCAATATAAAAATGCCGATGATCAGCTTGTTCCTGATGGAAAAGCCAATGATCCTGTTCAACATAAAAATTGATTAGGTGATCAAGAAAGTCTGTACACAAAAAAGGATCAGACTGTCTTGGGCGGCTGGAAGATGGAGTGTACGTGGTGGTTGGTCCGGAAACAGTCGGGCGTGATATTGTACTCCCGCGCGATGGTCGCTTCGGGTACCCTTAACTCCAGCAAAGCCGCTTCTTCCATGCATACCTGTGCGCTGACAGAGAGGCAATCCTTGCCGTTGAAAGGCAATTGCTGGTCGCGCTGGTCGTCATTGTCCATAATCGTATGCTTATGGTAATGCTCTTTGAGGAAGAATAAAAAGCTGATATCCGGGTTTTGCTGGCGGTGCTCTATAAAATGATTGACAAGCACCGGCATTTTCAACACCTGGTGCAGCTCTGTTTGTCCGAGTAGAAAAAGGACGACAAAAAATATCGCGATACGCCTGATCAAGGGCGTAAAGATAGAAAAAAAGGTTGTTTGACAAAGGCCGCAGGACAATGATATATGTCAATCAGGGTTTCTACCCAGAGAGATCATCAGGTATTAATAGAAATGCCGGTGTTTTTACCCCACCGAAGAATCTCCTGCCTGGCTCAAAGTATAACATAAACCATTACTTCTTCTTAGGCGCTACCAATATCCTGTCACAAACGAGCTGACTCAGCATTTCCGGGGCTCTTTTGCTGTATTCAACCGTCATCGTACCGTCAAAGCTTTCGACCGACTTCACCTTGATAACAGTTCCCAATCGTAATTGGCGGGCATTGAGAAATTTCAGGAAATCATCCGACGAGTGGATAACCGCCTTGAAAACCACCGTATCGCCGGGTTTGCATTCGTTCAGCTTATGGTATTCCGTCCATTCCATTTTCCCATTCTTATCGGGAATGGGCGAACCATGGGGGTCGAGCTTCGGAAACCCGAGCAGCTCATCCATTTTCGCAAAGAAATCGGGGGACTGCACATGCTCTATCTGTTCCGCTATATCGTGCACCTCGTCCCAGCCAAAGTCCATTTTCTCTACCAGGAACATTTCCGTCAGCCGGTGCTTCCGGATAATCAGGGCCGCTGCCTTCTCTCCCTTCGCGGTAAGCCGCACCGGCTTATAACTCTCATACACAATAAGCCCCTTCTCCGCCAGCCTTTTCATCATGCTGTTTACCGTCGGCATTTTTATCTCCAGCAGCCTGCTTAGCTCATTCACATTCGCCTCCCCCTTTATGGCGGAAAGGTTGAAGACAGCTTTCAGGTAATTTTCTTCCGTATACGAATGCATGCCTAAAAATAGCACAAACTTAGCGTTCGCTAACAAAGCGAAAACGCAATAAATATTTTTGTTAGAGCAATCTAACTTATTATTTTTACCAAACAAACTTAAACCAAACCCGCCTGGCACCATGATCCGGTCACAAACAGTCGTATTCACCGTATGCTTACTCCTTACAGCACTGTCCGCTTTTGCACAGACCGGCCAGATCACCGGATTGGTGCGCGATGAGAACGGGAAACCGGTTGAGTCGGCAACCGTTGCCATTCCGCGGCTGCATATCGGCACTGTTACCGACAGCGGGGGAGAATACCACCTCCAGGGAGTTGCCGCCGGTAAATGGCAGTTGCGGGTAAGCGCCCTCGGATTCGACAGCTATACCCTGATGCTGGAAATCGGTGACAAGTCCGCATTAACGCAAAACATCCTTCTGAAAACCGCCGGAAATGCTTCATTAGATGAAGTGGTCGTTACCGGAACCCTGAAAGAATTGCGTAAATCCGAAAGCCCCGTACCAGTTACCATTATCTCCGCCAGACTGTTCCAGAAAAGCGCCAGCCCAAACCTGCTGGATGCCCTATATATGGTAAATGGCATCAATCCCCAGGTGAACTGCAATATGTGCAATACCTCCGACATCGGCATCAACGGCATGCCTGGTCCTTACTCGATGGTGCTGATCGACGGCATGCCGATTGTCAGCGCCCTATCGACGGTATATGGCTTCAGCGGTATTCCCAACAGCATCATAGACCGCGTGGAGTTGGTTAAAGGGCCCGCTTCCTCCCTGTACGGCGCTGAAGCGATCGGCGGCATCATTAATATCATTACCAAAAAAGCGATCACCGCACCCACGCTCTTCCTCGATTATAATGCCTCCACCTGGGGCGAGCTGACCGGGAATACCGGGTTCAGCGCCACCGTCAATGACAAAATAGCCACCTTGTTCAATGCAGACGGTTATTATTTCAACACGCCACACGACCAGGACCACGATGGTTATATGGACAAAACCCTTCAGAAAAGATGGTCATTCTTCAATAAATGGGATATCAAACAGAAGTTTGACAAAACCGCGAGCCTGTCCATTCGTTATTACACGGAAAACCGCCAGGGCGGACAACTCCGCTGGAATACACCAGACCGGGGCTTTGTCGACTTCGCTCCCTACGACAACGATCCGTTTTCTCCTGGCTATAACGCCGGTTATGTGCTGCCCAACGGTTATACCATCTACAACCGGCGATACGCAAAAGGGTTTCGCGTTCCGCAGTTCAACAATGCAATCCACAAACAGCAGTGGCTCGACGAAGTATCGCTGGCCGACCGCGGCGCTGCATTGGCCGACAATATGAAGTACCAGGAATCTGTATATATTAACCGGCTGGAAGCAATCGGCAAATATGAACTGCCCATTAAAGAAAAGATCAGCCTCCAGGGCTCTTATAACCAGCACAACCAAAACGCGGCCTACGGTACCGAATTATTCATCGCGCGGCAGAAGACCTGGTTTGGGCAGGTTTTTTGGAACAGGAAACTAAGCAGTCATGATCTGTTGGCCGGCGGCTCCTACCGCTTTACCTGGTTTACAGACAATACCCTCGCTTCCAGCAACGGCAGCGATCCCTTCCTTACAAAAATGCCCGGCTTCTTTATACAGGATCTGTGGACGCTCGACGCCAAGAGCAGCCTGCTGTTCGGCTATCGTTTCGATTATGATATGACGCATTCCGCCGCCGGCGACCATAAAAACCCCGTGCATTCACCCCGCATCGCGTTTAAATATGCACCCAATAGCAAAAGCAGCTTTCGCGCCAGCCTGGGTACGGGCTATCGCATCGTAAATATCTTTAGTGAAGACCACCGGGCACTAAGCGGACAATACCAGGCCAGGTTGGGAGAACGCCTGAAACCCGAAAAATCGCTGAGCGGCACGGTGGATTATGAAGGCCGGATAGCCACTGAAAGCATCGGGCTGACCTATGATATAAGCGCTTATTACACGCATTTCTTCAACAAGATATACCCGGTAAGAAATAACCTGAACAGAACGCTTACTTATTTCAATGTAGACGGAGGTGAATATGCACGGAATAGTGGCGCTTCGCTGGATATTGCCCTGAACTTTCGCATCCCCCTGCGGCTGACGGCCGGGGTATCTTACAACCGGGCGGAATTATTCGAATTTGAAAGGGATGACAACGGCAATAAGCTAAGCAACCGCATCATCAGGTCGCCTTTTGAATTTTCGCCCAAATGGTCGGGCGTATTTACCGCCGGCTATGATTTCTCGCCAAAACTTTCCTGGAACCTGACCGGCGACTGGCGCGGCCCGATGTTGCTGCCCACGCAGGGGGAAGTGGAAGTGTATGATGGCAATGGCCGGGTAACCGGCACAGTAACCGATCCCCGCTCTCCGTATTCGCCCTGGTTCTGCAAAATGAATACCCAACTGGTCTATACGCATAAAAACGGACTGCAACTCTATGCCGGCGTGAAGAACCTGTTCAACTATATTCCCCGGAACCTGCTGGTAAATACGGCCGACCCGTTTAATGACCTCGCCGGCCCCGGCAAATACGGTGGATTGCAATTTGATACGGAATACAACTATACCCAGCAGCAGGGTCGCACCGGCTACCTTGGTGTGAGGTTCAGCTATTAGCCGCGCCGGATATATTTTTACGCTATTTCACATACTATTGTCGAGCCTGGCACGTTATTCGCAAAAGGCATTGCATGAAACAACATGTAGACCGCATTTTCCTGGCGGCCATATTCACTTCGCTGGTTTTATTCTATTCGGTATTTGTACTGGTGCTGGGATAACCCGGTAATCTTCCCGAATACCTTAGTTTCGTAGTATGGAACCAGGTTTTCGGGCTATCCGGCAGAGCGACAATCCCCTGCTGGCTTCTATTATCAGAGATACCCTTACGGAATTTAATGCCGCCCGTTCGGGTACGGTTTATTTTGATCCTACAACAGACGATTTGTTCAGCCTCTTCCAACAGGCGGGCAGCCGCTATTTCGTGGCGACAAACGAGCAAGACATGGTGTGGGGCGGCGCGGGTGTATATCCTACCGAAGGCCTTCCCGCAGGTTATTGTGAGCTGGTGAAATTCTACCTCCTGCCGGCGGCACGGGGCCGTGGCAACGGAACCGCGCTTACAAAGCTTTGCCTGGAAGCAGCCCGCGAGCTGGGCTATACACATGTATACCTCGAATCGCTTCCCGAACTAAAAAAAGCCCTCCGGCTCTATGAGCGGGAAGGCTTTGAGTACCTGGCGGCACCCCTGGGCCGGTCGGGCCATTTCGGGTGCGATCGCTGGATGCTGAAAAAATTGTAATCAGCGCTTCTTGTAAGTGTCGAGCATGCCGCGGGGCGACAGGTACACCTGGAAGCCAACTTTCAATGCAAATCCGTTACTGCCGTCAAAATCTTCCCGCTTGGAACGGTTATACCCGGCAATGGTTTCAATCGCCACATTTTCATTAACGAAAGCGGCAAGCCCGCCACCCAGCAACATCGACCGGTAGCTGCTGTTCACTTTTTCAGTGCCCAGTTTATCGGCAGTATTGCCAAATACAAATTCGGCTACCACCATTGGCTTCAGGTGGCTGTTGCCAAAATAATACCGTGCAAAGGGTCCCGCACCCACGCTGGTCGATTTCGCATCGCCCTGCTTTGAATACGTGAACGAAAAAATGCCGCCGCCCACAAAATTCCGGGCGAAAAAATAACCCGCCGAAGGGGTAAGACTAAAAACGGCGTTGTTTTTAGCGGTATTAAGGGCAAAGTTGCCGCCCACCATCCAATCACCCTTTTCCGTTTGGGCCGATACAGTAGCTGCCGTCACTACCAGCAATACCGTCAATAAGCACAATTGTTTTCTCATATAAGCAGATTATTAATACAAAAATAGCTAATCCTGTTTAAGATGCCAGCTCCACTTCATATAAACCGCTGAAAAGATAAAGTTTACCGGTAGCCAGCTCGCAGCATTGGTAGCGCTTTCGCAGCTTTTTCCCCTTACGGAAAACGCGTCCGCCCGCGATGGCGAATAAGGTCCCTTCAGGCAGCTCTTCCACCAGCAATGCTTTTTCATCGGCAGAATCATAGCGGCGCAATACCCGCATCAGCGGTTCATCGGCGCAACTGCTGGCCGGCAGGTTATCAATGCTCTGCAGCAGGGCCGCCTCCACATCGCCGGGAAAGATCCCCACCCCCAGAAAGCCACGCAGCAGGTCGCGGTAAATCGCCTTCCATTCTTTGCCATGGGCGGCTACCCGGTGCCGGTAGCGGTCGAACGTAAGCAGGTGCGCCAGCTCATGCACCAGGGTGATCAGGAATGCATACGGGTTCAGGTTGCCGTTCACGCTGATGCGGTGCTGGGCGCCCGCATGGGCATGCCTGTAATCGCCCAGCAGGCTGCGCCGCTCACGGGTAATGCTAAGGTGAACACGGTACTGCTGTATATGAGTCACCACTTTTTCGAAGGCTCCCGGCGGCAGGAAATGCGCCAGTTGCTGCATGGGATATTCTTTACGGGGCATCAGGTATTCGGCTTACGCTGGTTGATCAATTCAATCACCGAATACACCAGGTACAAACCCATGCAAATGAACAGACCTGGTTTGTTCAACTGGTCGCGTGCAAAGTATATATAAAAAAAAGCAGCTATGCCCAGGCCGAAGAACTTCAGCATCATGCCTGCATACACCGGCGTCAGAAAGGCGGGCGATTTAGGATCGGCGGTACCGCGGCTTCGAATAACAAGCGATAACCAGAAAACGAGAAACAGCACCAGGTTACCCACCATCACCACGGTACGGTCAACGCCGGCCAGCGCCAGGCGGCCGGAGAACAGCCGCAAGCTGAGATTTACGAATACAAAAACCAGGAAGGGAAGCTGAAAGTCGCGGTTAAATATCATCGGTCTTTTCTCCATCGTTACTTTTCGCTGTTGCTTTAACAAGTTGGTACAATAAAACAGCGATTAGCAGCAAAGGTAACAGCCAGATGAATAAGGGAGTAGCCTTATGCATCCGGCCGTCGAGCCAGTTTCCAGCCCATAATCCTACACCGATGGCGCCGGCAAACTGGGCGCCGAGGCCCAGCCAGCGCGTCCAGCGGTTATCAGGCGGCTTTACTGTCTTTTTGCTTGTCATTGATGGAGGCCGTTGCCTTTGATTCCACCGGGGTGCCCATGTGGCAGGCGCCGTTAAAGGTGGCGGCAGGCTCAATTTGCAGCTTCCCGGCGTGGATATTACCGTTCACGATACCCGAGGCCTTGAGCTGGAGCAATTCCTTCACTTTGATGGTGCCGGTCACCTTGCCCATGATATCGGCCTGTGCGCCGATAATGTCGCCTTCAACCACCCCGTTGGCGCCAATCACTACCTTGGCGGTGCTGTTGATATTGCCGATCAGGGTGCCGTCGATGCGCATATCTCCATTGCTGCTGATATCGCCCTTGAGGGTAGTGCCGTTACCGATAAGGCTGGTGCTGGTGCCGCCGTTCCCCGATTCAATAATGGTGTCTGATTTGGATTTCCCGCTAAACATAGTAAATGGATTTAATCTGTGGATGTTTCTGTTGCCGGTATATTGAGGGAGGTGGTATCCAACTTTACGGACGCATCTCCCTGTAATACTTTCCTGATATCCTGCAGGTATTTGTCGCGATACTCCATCTCCTGCTGTAATGAATCTGTCCGGATCTTCAGTTGCCGCAGCTCCCGCGTGGCGCTGGCCGAGCCATAGCCCGGTATATACAGCTTAAGCGGGGTAAAAACGATCAGGGCAACCGTCAGTCCGGTCAGCACGACAAACACGGTACTCAACCCGATATACACACTCAGCCTCGACAACTTGAAGGTGACAACCTCTTCGTAACTGTCGTCGTTCATCACCACCAGGCGGTACCGGTTCCGTAAACGTTTAAGGGGGGTATCTATATTGCTTTCAGCCATTAAAAAATTTCGGTTTTTTCAAAGGTTTCATACGATGCCTTCAAATGTAGCAAAGAATCCCAATACCGGGCAGTCTGGCGCAATAATTGCGCCGGTGCCGGTGGCCCGCCCCTGCTTTCATACAATAGCCTTCGACCGGCCCGCGTTGTAGTCAACGCAGATGCCCTCGGGGCTATGCCTGAAATCGGCCGTCTTTAACTAAATTTTCTTTGGCGGTAGTGTTAATACAGTTAGTTTGCGCAGATGATCAACCCCCGGTATTACCAGCATATCCTGCTTTTCCTGCTGTGCACGGCCGGATGGATCACCGGATCGGCACAACCCACCCTTACCAGCGAAGACCTGAAAAAGCCCGCGAAATTTGAAAACCGGGTACTAAAGGCCGAAAAAACGGGTGAAAAGAAATTCACCCTGCCCCGCCGGTTCACCCAAAACACCTACACCCACTACAATTACGCTTTCAACGCCCAGGTAAAGCTCGACCGGGTGCTGTCTATGGCCAAAAGCCAGCATACAGACCGCTATGACGAGCCGCTCTCCTTTTATAACTACAACCTCGAAGCCACGTCGGCGCAGAAAAAAGAGCTTGACTCGGTCATCTACAAAGTCAACGCCGGCATTTTTTTGCACGACCTGCGCAACAACTGGATCGACAATCTCTACCTGCAACTGGGCCAGGCCTATTATTTCCGCAATACCCTCGATTCGGCCTACCTGACCTTCCAGTACATGAATTTTGCTTTTGCCCCGAAAGACGAACAGGGGTACGACCTGTATATCGCCAGTAATTCGAACGAGGGCGGTAACAACATGAAAGTGTCGACCCTCGAAAAACGCAACCTGGCGCAACGGGCCTTTTCGGAGCCGCCGAGCCGCAACGACGCCCTGATCTGGCTGATCAGGACCCATATTACGCAGAAGAATGCCATCACCGCATTTACCCTTATCCAGACCCTGCGCAACGACCCGGATTTCCCCGGCCGGCTACGACCGGCACTGGCCGAGGTGACCGCTTATTATTTCTATAACCAGCCCCAATACGACAGCGCCGCTTTCTACCTTGAGCAGGCCCTTCCCAATGCCGCGAATAAAGAAGAACAGGCACGCTGGGAATACCTGCTCGGGCAGTTGTACGCGCGTACGGGAAAACGCGATGTCGCCAAGGATGCTTTCCAGCGCTGTATGAAACACACGCTGAACCCGGTAATGGAAGTGGCGGCACAACTGCAGGCCACCCAGCAGTTCGATATGTCGAACGAACTCGACTGGCAGGCTGCCATTGCCGCGCTGGAAAAAATGGCGAAAAGAGAACGCTATGCGAATCACCGCGACCTGATCTATTATACACTAGCACAGATCGAGGCCAGCCGGAAACAATACCCCGCCGCCCGGGTTCACCTGGCAAAAAGCATCCGAAATGCATTTGACAACCCTGAACAGAAAACAAAATCTTTCCTGCTGATGGGTGAGATCGCCTTTGCCGAAAGGAAATACTTCGATGCGCGGTATGCT
>JAKPBL010000445.1 GCA_029778965.1 Bacteroidota bacterium | reverse complement strand
AGACGCAACAGTTGATCTGGCCGCGGCCGTGCGTTATTTCAAAGAGCACGCCACCGAGCTGCACATCGATACGAACAGGATCGTCCTGGCAGGTAATTCTGCCGGCGCCATGACGGTATTGCAATTTGTTTATCGCCTGCCGGCGGATGAGCGGCTGGTTGGTATAAAGGCCGTCGTCAATTGCTGGGGGGCCCTGTTCGACAGCACCTGGATCGGGCATGCAACTGTGCCGGTGGTCAGCATCACCGGTGGAAGCGACCGTGTGGTGTCGCCCCGGAAAGGCGGCGGCCCGGCCTGCGCCAGCGAATGTATCGATGCGGGCGCCGGGAAAGCCGGCATTGTTCATGCCATGAAACTGTACCCCCATATCGGGCACGAGCTGCATAAAAATTTCAACCCGCTCTTTGCCGGTTTCGGCGCCCGCAAGCGATGGAAGGATGCCGCCGTTTTTATCCTTACGTTTTTGGACGAACAGCTTTGAAAGTCACTGCATATCTGCTGCCCGCCAGCTTTTTCTTAGCAGCGGCCGGCAATTGAATAACCAGCTTCTCTCCTTCCTGGGCGACTTTCAGTTTCAGCGAAGCGTCATCGAGACAGCTCACCCGCCAGCCATTGCGCACACCCGTGCTGGTTATATCGATGCTGCCGGGCAGTTCTACCAGGTCTTCGCCTTCTTCGGCAAGCACATGCACATACACGGTTTGCCCGTCTTTGCTTTGCAGGTACACCTGGCGTCCATTCTCATATGGCGCCAGGGGAATGGTTCCATACACGGCTTCACCATGTATTCTCATCCAGCCGCCGATCTGTTTCAGCCGCAGGTAAGCGGTATCGGCAAAATCACCTTCGGGCGAAGGTCCGATGTTCAGCAGGAAATTTCCCCCGCGCGAAACGATCCGTAACAACATATTGATGAGCTTGCCGGTAGGCTTGTACACATCGTTCGGCACATAGCTCCAGCTATTGCCCATGGTGATGCAGCTCTCCCAGGGGAAGTCCAGCGGCTTCGCCGGAATGGTTTGCTCGGGTGTTACATAGTTCTCGTAAGCGCCGCCCACGGAACGATCCACCACCAGCAGCCCCGGTTGCTTTTTGCGCGAATCAGCCGCGATGGTGGCCATATCAATGTCCTGGTCGTAGGTAATGGCTTTCTGCCATTCTACCGAAGCGTCGATGCTCTTTTTCGGCCGCACCCAGCCGCCGTCGAGCCAGAGAATGTCTATCTTGCCGTAGTCGCTCATCAACTCGGCAATCTGCCGGTGCGTAAACGTTTTATACGCATTCCATCGCTCGGGGTATTTTTTCGGATCATAGTTTACGTTCCGGTCTTTTGGCGGAAAATACTTCCACCAGTAATCGGGCTGGTGCCAGTCGGGTTTGGAGAAATAAGCCCCGATCATAAACCCGTCGTTGCGGAACGTAGTAAAAATTTCTTTGGCAATATTCGCACGCGGATTGGCGGAGAAAGGCGTTTTGGGTGAAGTGATCTTATAATCCGATTCTTTGGTGTCGAACATATTAAAGCCATCATGGTGCTTGGTGGTGAATACCACGTATTTCATGCCCGCTTCTTTGGCGGCGTCGGCCCATTTCCGGGGGTCGAACTTAACCGGGTTGAAAGTGGTCTGCAGGTTCTCGTAGGCCTTTACGTATTCGTTGTAATCGGCTGAATACGGCCCGCGGCGTTGGGTCCAGCCTTCGTCTTCCGGGCAAATACTCCAGCTCTCCACCACGCCCCACTGGCTATACGTGCCCCAGTGCATGAAGAGACCGAATTTCAGGTCCTGCCAGGCGGCCAGCTTTTCCTGCACCAGCGGGTCGGCCGGCCTGATGTACTCGGTTGAGAAATTATGCTCCTGGGCCCGGAGAGAGAAGGCGGAGCCTGCCAGGCAAACCGCCGCCAATAACCAATGACGCATGATCTTTATTAATTTTCAGAATTAATTTCAATACACTAAAAATACGGCATCAGCCGGTGTTAAGGGTCAGGCAGTTCATATAGCGTCAACACCGGCTCGCGCGGCACCGAAGCGGGCGCACTGAACAGCCGCTCCATTATTGCTGCTATATGCCCCGGCGGCGTCCAGTCGGAGAAATCCGCGCCGGGCATGGATTGGCGGTTAGCGGGCGTATCGATAACGGCGGGAACGATCACCGTAGCGGTGAGGTCTTGTTTTCTAGTGGCTGCATTCATCTGTTCGGCGAGGCGGAACAGCAGGGACTTCGACAATGCATAGGCCGACATGGCCGCACCGGCTGAAGCTACGAGGGCCGGCCGGGCGCCGATAAACACCAACCTGCCCTTGCCGGTTTTTTCAAAATAAGAGAACGCGGGCCGTGCCATATGATACGCCGCCAGGAAATTCAGCCGGTACTGCTGCTGCAGGGCTGCATCGTCGGCCGCTCCCACTCTGCCCATGGCAAAACCGCCGGCGAGCAGAAGCACCCCTTCCAGTTCCGGGTGAAGGTTGATTTGCTGCCGGAACAATTGAAACGTAGCAGCCTCATCGGTCAGATCAACGGCCGCTACTTCAAGCAATGGGTGTTCAGGCAGCAAACTTCGTTTGTGCATCGACGATAGTACGGCCGTCACCGCATACCCCTTATCGAGAAAATAACGGGTGGTAACCGCGCCCAAGGCACCGCTGGCGCCGGTTATCAAAACCCGGCGGATCATCAGAGCGGCTTCAGCACGATATTCCTGAAATAGGCTTTGGCGCCATGGTCCTGCAAGGCGATCTTGCCGGTTTTGGCGCTGCCATAATCAGGATATCCTTTCCATTTGCCTTCTTTCTTTTTCTTTTCCCAATCGGGAGTCCAGGCCTGGAACTCTACGATCTTTTCGCCGTTCAACCAATGCTCCACATGACCATTGTTGAAAACGATCTTACTGCTGTTCCACTCTCCCACCGGATTCAGCTTTTTCTTGCTGGTATCAGCAAGATTCATGGCATAGTCGGCGCCGGTCTTCTGCCAGTCTTCGATCTTCTCAGGGAAATCGATATCGTCGATCATCTGGTACTCCGGACCGGTCATATACGGTCCCTCGTATTTCTTGTCTTCCACCACATGGTACATCATACCGCTGTTACCGCCTTTACCGATCTTCCAATCCCAGCTCAGCTCAAAATTGCCATAGTCTTTATCGGTTACCAGGTCGCCCCCGGTATCGCCGTGCGCGGCGCCATGGCATACCAGCACACCGTCTTCTACCGTCCAGTTTTTCACGGCGCCTGTCTTGTTGTAGCCATGCCAGCCCGCCAGTGTTTTCCCGTCGAACAAAGTATCGGCGGGCGCACTTGCAGCAACGGTTGTTGAATCGGGAACCGGCGCCAATACATTGTCGTCGGCCACCTTCGGCTGCCCGGCATCATTACAGGCAAATAAAAAACTGCCGGCCACCAATGCAGCAGCAGTTTTATAGAATTTGAATGTTGTCATCTTATTTATTTTTTCAGCTCCATTTTATCGGGATTCCAGCGGATCGCTTTGTCCTGGTTGTAACTGTCGTTGCACAGCAAAGCGGGCGCAGCCGCGCGGTAACCGAAAACGGCGTCTTCAGCTACCGTTCCTTTGTTGCGGATGGCGGTAAAAAAGTTCACGAAGTGATCGTGCGGTCCGCCGAGATATCCTTTTTCCGCTTCGAAAGTTATTTCTTCCGGTCCCAGTATTTTTTTGCGGTCACTGACGGGCTTACCGGCTTTTTTCAACTGCTCTATATAAAAAGGATCGTCTGACGCGATGGTCTTGTTACGGCGAAGGGTTACGCTGTCCCAGCCGATATCCATCGCCCCGTCGCTGCCCACCAGGCGCAAATAAGTCGTACCGCTGGTGCCATCCACGAAATTACAACGCAGCGACAGGTTGAACGGCGGATGGGTGGTTCCCTGCTGTGGGTAATCAAAGGTACCGATCAGCACATCGGGCACTTCGCGGCCGTCTTTCCAGTAACGGAGCCCGCCGGCGGCATATATTTTTTCAGGGCCGTATGAATTGGTGATAAAATGCAGGGAGCTGAAAAGATGAACGAACAGGTCGCCCGACATACCGGTGCCATAGTCGCGGTAATTGCGCCAGCGGAAAAAACGGGTGGCGTCAAAGGGACGTTTATTGGTATTGCTCACAAAAGTGTCCCAATCAACGGTGGTGGTTGAAGCATCGGCCGGGATGGGGTACTGCCAGGCGCCGGTGGGCGAATGCCGCGCCCAGAAGCCTTCTGCATAGTTGAGCGTGCCGATGGCGCCGTCTCTCAGCAGCTCTTTTGCCTTTTCATTTCCCAATGAAGAAACACCCTGGCTGCCGACCTGGAACACCACGCCGGTTTCTTTCTGCGCCTTGATCACGGCCGGCCCTTCGGTGATATCGTGCACCATCGGCTTCTCGCAATAAACGTGTTTGCCGGCCTTCATGGCATCGATGGATATCTGCTGGTGCCAGTGGTCGGGTGTAGCGACGATCACCGCATCAACGTCTTTACGGGCCAGTATTTCCTTGTAGCTGCGCGTGGTGAAAATATCGTTCCCCCAGCGGTTTTTGGCGTCTTTCAGGCGGCCGTCGTACAAGTCGCAAACAGCCACGAGCTTGGCGCCCGGCACACCGAGGGCGGTGATGGTATCTTGCGTACCCATGCCGCCGGCGCCGATAAGTGCGATATTGATCTGGTCGTTGGCGGCGAAAGGCTGCCGGTATAACCATTCGCGTTGTACGCGTTTTTCTTCGGCAAACAAATTGCTTCCGACAGCCGTTGCCGCCGAGGTAGCGGCCAGGTTCCGTAAGAACCGCCGCCTGGATGATTGCTGATCAGCCATAACTATTACTTGGTATGTTTTTGATTATTTGCGATTGGGCAGTTCCTGTATCTTGATATTTTTCCAGCGAACTTTGATACCGCCGCCGTCGTGGATCTGCAGGGCGATAAACCCGTTGCCCTGGCCGATCTTCTCATCTTTCAGGTGTACCATTTCTTTTCCGTTGAGCCAGGAGGTCACTTCATCGCCGTCAACCTTTATTTTCATGGTGTTCCAGTCAGATGCTTTCAGCATTTTTTCGTCTTCCGGCTTTGGCTGGATCAGCCACCCGCGGCCATACGACTCATAAATGCCGCCGGTATGCATATCGGGCGGGGCTACTTCCACCTGCCAGCCGCTGATCTTGGTGCCTTCAATACCCGAACGGATAAAAATGCCGCTGTTCCCGTTGGCTTCCAGCTTAAACTGCACGGTCAGGATGAAATTCTTATACTCTTTATCGGTACTTAGGTAACCATATTCTTTGTCGGGTCCGCTTTCGCAAACCAGCTCGCCTTTTTCAACATACCATTTTTCAGTGCCGTGAATATTCCAGCCGGTCAGGTCTTTGCCGTTGAAAAGCGATACCGGCTTCTGTGCAATCGCAGCTGCAGCAAACAGCGTTGCTGCCAGCAGAGTTGTTATTTTTTTCATATAGGGGATTAATTTAGGGCATATTTTCTAATGCGCGGTGGTTTTTACCAAAGAAAACCGGCTGGCGGGAAAATTTGTTGTTATTTTCCTGCCAGCCGGTGAAATACGGATAAAACGGCAACTACTGAAGCGCCAGGGTAATGCGGCCACTGCTGGCATGCACGTCCACGGGTACGCCGCCGCCGTTTACAGTTCCTTTGATCTTATGCTCTTCGGCCGCGCCGGAAAAGTTATTGAGCACCCCGCTTTCTGTTCTGATCTTATCGGCCCGCAGGTCGAGGTTCATACCCTTGCCCGGAGGCAGGGAAAGGCTCACATTTCCCCCGGAATTGTCGAGCTTCACATAGCTGCCGAGGCTGGTGATCGCCACTGCCATATCACCGCCGCTGGTACTGGCGCGAAGACTGGCTTTGATGTCTTGCAACCGTACATTACCGCCCGAAGTGGAAGTGATCAGCTCGCCGCTCACCGCTTTTCCTTCTACATTTCCGCCGCTGGTAGTGGCATTGATCTTGCCTTCGAGCGCCGAAAGCACCAGGTTGCCGCCCGAAGTGCTCAGCCGGATGGCGCCCTTGCTGTTATCGGCACTGATATTGCCGCCGCTGGTCGATAATTCGATCTGGTCGCTGCACTCGCTCATACTGATATTGCCCCCCGACGTGGTGCCGTGAATATTGCCCGACAGCTTGTTAACCGCGAGGTTACCGCCGCTGGTGCTGAATTCCTGCCTGCTGCCTGTAAGATTGGACAGGCTGATATTACCGCCGCTGGTGGCCAGCTCGGTCGACAGGTTCTTCGACGCGTACAGGCGGAATGACACGGACACCGACTCGCGCCAGTTGATCCTGTTTCTTTTGGGGCGGGCAATGGCCGTCAGTTTGCCGCCGGCGATATCGATGCTGAGGTCAAAATCGCGCTCCAGCCTGCTCTTCAGTTCCTCTGCTGAAATTTTCTTGTCGCGGCCGCTCGAAGGCAGCACATACACTTCGAGGCGGGTACGGGGCGCATCGCCCTCTACCGTTATATTTCCACCCGATGTTTCCATTTTGGCGGCGCTGACTGCCGATGCGCTGAATTCCTTTACGAGGTAAGGCGCCGGTTCCTGCGCATACACGCTGCCTGCTAGCACCAGGCCGGCGGCCAGGCTGTACAATGCTTTCATATTCTTTTTTGAAGGTTTTGTGAAAGGAAGAAAGTCTTTGACACCTGTGACGACCATCACCTCAACAATGTTACAGCCCGCTCAAAAAAAGGCCGGTATGATTTTTACTATTTTTAGGCCATGAGAATTGAAATACCATACCACGAGCTGGAAACGATCGTCAGAACCACATCGAAAAAGCCGATAGGCATAAAATATACGGGAAACGGGCAGGTAGAAGCACATTTTATGGCTTCCG
>JAKPBL010000435.1 GCA_029778965.1 Bacteroidota bacterium | reverse complement strand
GGGTCAATGCCGGGCAGCCCCTCCTCGGCGCCCTGGAAGCGCCCTTACCGGCCGCCGACAGCCTTTTACTCGACAGCCTGGCGGCCTACCGGCGTAAAATCTTTATAAATGCTAAAACATGCGATTAGACCCCCTGCTTTGCCTTTTTTTAAGGAAATTGCGGCAACCAAAAAAGCACAATCCGTGATGCATAATTTCAATTCCGGTCCGTCGATCCTTCCCCGCGAGGTATTTCAACAGGCCAGCGAAGCCATCCTCGACTACAATAACAGCGGACTATCGATATTGGAAATTGGCCACCGCACGCCCGCCTTCGAAGCGATCTTGCACGAAGCGCAGTCGCTGGTGAAAGAGCTCATGCAACTCGACGAAGCGAAGAAGGTATTGCTGCTGCACGGCGGCGCCTCCACGCAATTCTTCCAGGTACCGATGAACCTGCTCAATGAAAATGCCACTGCCGCCTACCTCGATTGCGGCACCTGGGGCACGAAGGCGATCAAAGAGGCGAAGCTTTTCGGCCATGTAGACGTGGTGGCCAGCTCGAAAGACCGTAACTATTCATATATCCCCAAGGGTTATCCCATACCCGGCGACGCCGCCTATTTCCACTATACCACCAACAATACCATTGAGGGAACACAGATGCACGCGGTGCCCGAAACAAATGTTCCGCTGGTAGCCGATATGAGCAGTGATATCCTGAGCGCAGCCATGGACTTCAACCGGTTTGCCCTGATCTACGCCGGCGCGCAAAAAAACATCGGCGCGGCAGGCGTTAACCTGGTAGTGTTGGACGAATCGGTATTGGGCAAGGTGCAAAGGCCGCTGCCTTCGATGATGGACTACCGCGAGCACATCAAAAACGGATCGATGCTGAACACCCCTCCGGTTTTCGCCATCTTCGTTTGTATGCTCACCCTGCGCTGGCTGAAATCGAAAGGGGGTATTGCCGGTATCGAAACGCTGAACCGCAAAAAAGCAGCGTTGGTATATGACACGCTCGATGCCATTTCGTTGTTCCACACCCCGGTTGCCAAAGAAGACCGCAGCCTGATGAACGTGGTATTCAGGGTAGATGATCCCGCCCTGGAGAAAGAGTTCCAGCAGATTTGCCGCGAGAACAATATGTATGGATTCACCGGCCACCGGTCAGTAGGCGGTTTCCGCCTGAGCCTGTACAATGCCCTGCCTTATGAAAGTGTAGTGGCGATTACCGACCTGATGTCAGCATTTGCAAAAAAGAAAGGATAAATACATGTCAGCCATTCAACCCTTCCGCGCCCTGCGCCCCGCCGCCGGCAAGGCAGCAGCTATTGCAGCACCGCCCTACGACGTACTTAATTCGGCCGAAGCAGCCGCGCTGGCAGCCGGCAACCCCGACAGCTTTCTGCACATTACCAAAGCGGAGATCGACCTGCCGGGCATTTCAGACATACATGCCAGCGAAGTATACGATAAGGCCAGGCAAAACCTGGACACGTTCCGGCAGAAAGGCTGCCTCGTTCGGGAAGAAGCGCCCGCCTATTATATATACGAGCTGATCATGCAGGGCCGGTCGCAGACCGGGCTGGTGGCAGTTTCGTCGGTCGACGACTATGAAAACGACCTGATCAAAAAACATGAGCTCACCCGGCCGGAGAAAGAGCAGGACCGGATCAATCATATCAAAACCACCGGTGCACAAACGGGCAACGTGTTTTTGGCCTACCGCGATGTGCCGGCCATGAACGAGCTGGTAGAAACCATCCAGACCAGGCCGCCGATGTACGATTTTACAGCGGCCGACGGCATAACGCATCGCATCTGGCGGGTAGATCTGCCGGAAGAAACCGGCGCCATCACGCGCCTTTTCGGCGAAGAGGTGCCCGCTACCTATATCGCCGATGGCCATCATCGCGCTGCCTCGGCCGCCAAGGTGCGCCGGGCCTTGGGTGCCGGGCATCACCCTCATGCCAATTATTTCCTGACCACGCTTTTCCCGGCGAGCCAGTTGCATATAATGGACTACAACCGCGTAGTAAAAGACCTCAATGGCTTAACGGCCGAATCCTTCCTGCGGTCGCTCTACGAAGATTTTGACGTGGAACGAATGCCTTATGCCTTCTCTCCCACCCAGCCCCATGAGTTCGGGATGTACCTGGGCGGTCGTTGGTACAAGCTGATCACCAAAGAAGGCCGGTTCAGCAACGACCCCATTGGTGTGCTCGACGTAACGATATTATCGAACCTGGTGCTCGACCGGATACTTGGTATCAGCGACCAGCGAACCGATAAACGCATCGATTTTGTCGGCGGTATACGCGGGTTGCAGGAACTGGAGAAAAGGGTAAACAGCGGCGAGATGGCAGTTGCTTTCAGCCTGCATCCCGTAAGCATCGAACAATTGTTCGATATTGCAGACAGCGGCAATATCATGCCGCCCAAAAGCACCTGGTTCGAACCGAAGTTGCGTGATGGCCTGCTCACCCATCTTATTTATGAATAAACGTTTCATATGAAAAAACTGCTTCTGCTTACCGGCATTTGTTTTTCGCTGGCGGCGACGGCTCAGCATGATGCCGCATCCCTTCGCACGCAGGCGAAGAATTATATGCAGGCGGGTGACTACGGCAATGCCACCCTGGTATTGAACAAGGCCATCCAGCAGTCGCCGAATGATGTCGACCTGCAGAACGACCTCGTTTTCAACTATTATCTCGCCGGTAATTATGCCAAAGCGATGGAAACGGGAAAAAGGCTGGTCAGCGTGTCGATGGCCGACGTGCGCAGCTATCAACTGCTGGGTATGACCTACCGGGCCATCGAAGAGCTGAAGGAAGCCGAACGCCTGTATAAAAACGGCATCGAAAAATTTCCCGCCAGCGGTGTATTGTACAATGAGTATGGCGAATTCCTGTGGCAGAAGAAAAAACTGGAAGAGGCCGCCGGTCAATGGCAGAAAGGCATTGCCGCCGATCCGAATTATTCCGGCAATTATTACAATGCTGCCAAATATTACTATGTGAGCACCGACAAGATCTGGGCGATCATCTACGGCGAAATATTCCTTAACCTGGAAAGTTATAGCCGCCGCACGCCAGAGATCAAAGAACTGGTGCTGGAAGCTTACAAGAAGTACTACACCAATATGCAGTCGCTCAAAACCCCCGATCCGAAAAACGGGTTTGAAACCAGTTTTGCAGGGCTGATGAATAAGCACGCCGCAACGGTAAGCGACGGTGTCAATGCGGCCAGCCTCACGAAGCTGCGCACCAAGATCGTGCTTGACTGGTTTGAAAAAGAGCCGGTAAAATATCCCTTCCGTCTCTTCGATTACCACCGGCAATTGCTGCAATCGGGTTATTTTGATGCGTATAACCAGTGGATTTTCGGTGCTGCGCAGGATCTTACCGCTTTCCAGAAGTGGACGCAGGAGAACCAAAAAGCATACGATGATTTCATTGCCTTCCAGCGTGGTCGTGTGTTCAAGTTACCCGCGGGACAGTCGTACAGGTAGAACCCCAAACTTTTTTATCTTTGGCGGGTATCATCCCGATTGCTTATGCAACAGCCCCGCCGTTTATTTGATTGCCTGCCGCTTTTGTTTCAGAGCCATCCCGACCAGGTATTGCTGGCAGGAAAAGAAAATGGCAACTGGTTGACCCACACCGTAAAAGGCGTGGCCGATACCGTTGAGAAGCTGGCTGCGGGATTATTGCATTTGGGCATCAGCAA
>JAKPBL010000420.1 GCA_029778965.1 Bacteroidota bacterium | reverse complement strand
TACCCAGTCGAACTGGGCGGCGTCAAAATTCTCTTTATTGACCACCGTGGTGTTGAAAAACTGTTGCTTGATGCTGGCCCAATGCACTGGCTTGTCGAATTTCTTCTGGTTGCCCGATACCATGTTGAAGTAGTCGTAGGCACCGTTCTCCACCAGTACCAGTTGCGATTGCTGGCGCTCGTAGCGCAGGTCTTTCTCCTGCTTGTACGCGTCGACATTCCACTGGAAATTGAAGCTCTGCTGTGTAAGCAGGGAATTGATCCCGTTCAGCTTTACGTTAAAATCGATCAGGTAAGAGCCGGGATGAACCACGAACTCGTGTATGATCGATTCGCCATTATTGCCGGTAAGCTCGTATTGCACCGTTTGATTGCCGGCGGCATCCGTTTGTGCACCCTTGTATTGAAAGAAAAGATCCGATACCTGCTTCGACTGGTTCGATGCCACGTTGACGGTATAGCTGAATCGTTCGCTTCCGTTGTCGACCAGCTTCACCTGGCTGCTGTCGCCCTTCCTGAAATGCTTCAGGGCCACCTCTACCGGTTGTCCGCCCCGGGTCGAGAACCGGATATCGAGCAGTTCGTTTCCGATCTGCTGGAATGATTCCACGCCACGCTCGGCTTTCTCCCAGCCTACCGTGGTGCTGTCGAGCAACTGGTTGCTGCTGTCGACCGCCTTTGCAATCTCGTTCTCCAGTTTCTTTTTCGCCGCGTCTACCCGGGCAATCGAATCGGCATACTGCTGCTGCCTGATCTGCAGTTCCCGGCTGCTCTTCGACGAAAAAAACAAATAAGCAAACAGGAGCACGCCTAACAGCACGAACCCGATGATTGTATTGCGGTCCATTCCTTGCATCAGTCAACGTTTTAAGCGGGCAAAGATAAGTGAAAGTTTGAGGTTTGTGGTCTGTGGTTTATGGTTGTTGCAGGTTGCAGGCCGGGAAGTTGGAAAGCCGGTTGGAAGGGCGGGTTAATGGTGTTGGAAGTGTATTGTAATTGGGTGAAATGACGGTTTTTTATTCTGGTTGCCGGCTGTTATTTTGGATATGGCAACCGTTGAGCGATTCCACGAACTGCGGATCTGGCAGGAAGGGATAGAAATATTTAAATATGTGTACGAGCTGACGCGGGCAAACGGCTTTAGCCTTGACCTGCGGTTGCGGGATCAGATACGGGCGAGTGCAGGCTCCATTCCTGACAATATTGCAGAAGGATTTGAACGATCCGGCCGGGCCGAGTTCATCCAGTCGTTGTTCATTGCAAAAGGCGAAACAGGAGAACTCCGCTCTCAATTGGTCCGTTGCCGGGAAGTGGGGCTGATTCCTTTATCTGAAGCGAACCAGTTGATTCAACAGGTAGAGAAGCTGGCAAAAAGCATCCATACCTTCGGAAATTATCTGAAGAAGTCGGAAATAAAAGGACTCAAATTCAAGGACCGGCTTCCCTGACGTCAGATCAATTCTGAACTTATACATACTATCCCACACTTTCGTTCAACCCGCGATAAACAAGTCCCTCAGCCGACCTCCAACCCAATCACCTTCCACAACCATAAACCATAAACACGTTAAAGGTTACAAGTTGTTGTTATACGGGTTCCTTCTGCACACTCCGCTTTTCCTCCTTGCTTTCCGCGTACTCTTTGGCGGCGCGGATAAAATGCACGAAAACCGGCTGGGGATTTTCAACGGTGCTTTTCAGTTCGGGATGGTATTGCACACCGAAGAAAAAAGGATGCACGTCGGTGGGCAGCTCAACGATCTCGACCAGGCCGCTTTCGGGGTTTTTACCACTGGCGATGAGCCCTGCTTTTTCAAAATCGTCAAGATAGAGATTATTGAACTCCCAGCGGTGGCGGTGGCGTTCGCTGATGCGGGTGCTTCCGTAGACACGATGGGCCAGGCTGCCTTCGGCGATCTCGCAGGCGTATGCGCCCAGGCGCATGGTGCCACCCTTGGCGGTGACGGTCTTCTGGCTGTCCATCAGGTCGATCACGGCATGGCCGGTGGAGGGGTCCATTTCGGTCGAATGCGCATCGGACCAGTGCAGCACATTGCGCGCGTATTCGATCACGCTCATCTGCATGCCCAGGCAAATACCGAAAAACGGCAGCTTTTTTTCACGGGCGTATTTCACTGCAATGATCTTTCCTTCAATACCCCGGTGACCGAAGCCGGGCGCTACCAGCAATCCGTCGACGTGGCCGAGCTTTTCGTCCACGTTCTCCTCGGTAATGAATTCACTGTGCACATTCATCACGTTGACCTTGCATTCGTTCATGGCGCCGGCGTGCACGAAAGCTTCGAGGATCGATTTATACGCATCCTGCAGTTCGATGTATTTGCCGATCAGGCCGATGGTGACCTTCGATTTGGGGTATTTCAGCTTGTCGAGAAACTCTTTCCATTTGCCCAGCTCGGGCTCACCGTACTGCGTGATATTCATTTTGCGCAGGCAGATCAGGTCGAGCTTTTCGCGCATCATGGCCAGGGGCACTTCATAGATGGTCGGTGCGTCGGCCGCTTCGATCACCGCTTCTTTTTTTACATTACAAAAGAGGGCGATCTTGCGCCGGATCTCGGGCGACAACGGCTCTTCGGTGCGGCAAACGATCACATCGGGCTGAACGCCTTCCTGGCTGAGCATCCGCACGCTGTGCTGCGTGGGTTTGGTCTTCAGCTCTTTGGCGGCGCGCAGGTAAGGGACCAGGGTGAGGTGCACCACCACGCAGTCTTCGTCGGGCAGTTCCCACTGCAACTGCCGCACGGCTTCTATAAACGGCAGGCTTTCAATATCGCCCACGGTTCCGCCGATCTCGGTGATCACCACGTCGTAGCCATCCTGTCCCAGCAGCAGCATACGCCGCTTGATCTCATCGGTGATATGCGGAACCACCTGTACGGTGCGACCCAGGAAAGCGCCTTCGCGCTCCTTGTTGATAACGGTTTGGTATATGCGCCCGGTGGTAACGTTGTTCGCCTGCGAGGTAAAGATGTTGAGGAACCGTTCATAGTGGCCGAGATCGAGGTCGGTTTCGG
>JAKPBL010000408.1 GCA_029778965.1 Bacteroidota bacterium | reverse complement strand
TACGAGGATCAACAACAAATACGGGATTACAGTACACAGGCAAAACAGCACGCAGTTTTTTTACGGCATTCAAAGCGGCTATGTTGACAGCAGCTTTTTTTCTGTTTTCAGTTTTCCGCTCCTGAAAGGAAATACAAGACAACCCTTCCCCGGTGCCGCCAGTGTGCTGCTAACCTCCTCTACGGCAAAGAAAATCTATGGTACCGACGATGTGATCGGAAAAATATTGATGCAAGACACCGCTGCTTTCGTGGTGGCAGGCGTATTGGAAGATTTTCCGAAAAACTCCTCGCTGCATTTCGACGCGCTGTTTCCCATGGAGCTGTATGCACGTGAGTTCACCGCCTGGGGTGGTAACGGCGACTGGAAAACCATTGATGAAGACATGGGCAATTACGCTTTCGATACTTACCTGAAACTCCAACCCAATGCCGATTCCACCGCCATCGGCAGTCTCTTGTCAAAAACCTACAAAGACGCGCGCAACGGCGACAGCCAGACAACATTCATGCTGCAGGCGCTGGCCGACAAACATCTTATAGCGCCCGATGGCAATAAAACAGGCTTGCGTATTGTACAGGTATTCACCATCATTGTTTTTTTACTACTGGCCATTGCCGCCGTCAACTATGTGAACCTGTCCACCGCCCGCGCCCTCTCAAGAGCCCGCGAAGTAAGCGTTCGTAAAATAATCGGCGCCAACCGGGAGCAGTTATTCATACAGTTTGTAGCCGAAACCCTGATCATTTTTGCGTTTGCATTGATACTCGCTGTTGGCCTTAGCGCCCTCCTGATCCCTGCTTACAACAATATATCGGGCAAAACGCTCAGCTTCTCGCTCACCGATTATTCGGTATGGGTACTGATCGGCATTTCCGTGGCAGGCACTATGCTGCTGGCCGCTGCTTACCCTGCCCTGCATCTGTCTTCCTTCAATCCTATTACAGCGCTCAAAGGAAAACTAAACCAGAGCCAGGGGAATATCCTGTTGCGAAAAGTGCTGGTGGTATTCCAGTTCTCGGTATCGGTAATACTGATCATCAGCACCCTGGCTATCGGGAAACAAATGGATTATATAAATCATCTCAATCTGGGATTCAACAAGGAACATATTTTTTCGGTATGGCTCGACGACGACGCACAAGACCATATTGACGCCATTAAAGCTGAATTGAAAAAAGAGCCCGGCATATTGGCGACCTCCATATCCAGTGTTTACAATATCTCCAACTATGGCGTTGCCACCAGCGATATCGACTGGCCCGGCAAACCGAAAAACAGCGACATCATCGTAACTGGCGCCAATGTGGACAAAGATTTCATTCCGCTGATGAATTTTAGTTTTGTGGAAGGCGGCAATTTCTCCGGCATGCCGTCTGACACCTCGTCATTTATTATCAACGAAACCCTGGCCCGGCAGATGAACCTGCAGCCGCCTTATGTCGGAAAGCAGATCAGCTTTCATGAAACCGCCGGCACCATTATCGGAGTGGTGAAAGATTTTCATTTCAAATCGTTGAAAGAAAAAATTTCCCCGTTCCTGTTCTGGACACGCCGGTGGAAAAACATACTGTACGTAAAAACTTCCACCGCCGGCGCCAAACAAGCCATCAGCGCCGTTGAAAAACAGTACAACCGCTATCGTTCGAGCAATCCTTTCAGCTATAATTTTTTAGACGAAAATTTTGACAACCTGTACAAAACCGAAAACCGGACCCGGTTATTGTTCAACATATTTTCAGGCATTGCCATTTTCATCTCCTGCCTGGGATTGCTTGCATTGGCGACCTATTCGGCCCAGGTGCGCACCAAAGAGATCGGCATCAGGAAAGTGCTGGGCGCCAGCGTAGCCGATATCGTTACCCTGCTCGGAAAGGAATTTGTAATACTGGTAGGCATCAGCATCGTCATTGCCACACCCCTCGCCTGGCAGGGAATGAACAAATGGCTGGAAAATTTCGAATACAAAACCAATATAAACGCCTGGCTGTTCCTGGCTGCAGGCTGCATTGCTACAGGCATCGCTGTTTTAACCATCAGCTACCAGGCTATAAAAGCAGCCCTGGCCAACCCTGCAAAAAGCCTGCGAACCGAGTGATAGCATCCTTTACCCCTGCTAGATGCCTGCGGTATCAGTTCCTACACACTGTGGACAAGCGAGCTGTCGCCAAATGACTTCCCGGCGTCACCTGTTTTTCATGACAAGAATCTCTTCGTTATGATCACGCTCTATGAGAGCGAAGTTGACTATAATAAGAAGCTAATTATAATAAAAAGAAAGAGGCGGTAACAGCAAAAACAAGCGATAGCCTGAAAGGGACTTGCAGGACGCCATTACACTGAAACGCACGTTGATATTGTATCCAACCCGGGAAACTGCGGCTCAATGAGGCCTTTAGCCGCCGGGCCTATCCTGGTGGAACGGCTGCCCTATTCGGCCCGCAGGCTTTTTACCGGGTTGGCCAGTGCGGCCCTGACCGACTGGTAGCCGACGGTAAGAATAGCAATAAGCAGCACCAACAGACCCGCAAACAGGAATACCCATCCGCTCAGGGTAGTTCTGTATTCATAATTTTGCAGCCACCTGCTCATAAACCACCAGGCAACCGGAATTGACACGACTATCGCAACGATTACCAGTTTGACGGCATCGGCCGACAACAGCGTGGCAATATTGATCGAAGAGGCGCCCAACACCTTACGTATCCCGATCTCTTTCACCCGGCTTTCAGCCATATAAGCAGCAAGCCCGAACAAACCCAGGCAGGAAATAAATATGGCAAGCGCCGCAAAAATATTGGCTATCAGCTTTACGGTCTGCTCATTCCTGAATTTGTCGGCATAGGCATCGTCGGCAAAGCGGTATTCGAACGGATAGTCAGCGATATAGTTCTTAAACACCGCCTGTACCTTGTCGATGCATTCTCCTGCAGGCCGATGCGGATTCAGTTTATAATGAATGGCCCTGTACCAACCGTATTTCGGACCCATCACAATCATCGGTCTTATATTCTGATAAGGGGAGCCGATAACAAAGTCTTTGATTATTCCTACAACATGGTACACTTCGTCGTCGCCGCGCTTCACGGTCTGCCCGGCCGGATCATGGATCTTCATTATCGCCGCCGCCGTTTCGT
>JAKPBL010000405.1 GCA_029778965.1 Bacteroidota bacterium | reverse complement strand
GGGTATTCGATAAAGGCTTCAACAATGGCATGACGCCCGAGGCCCGCGAAACCATCGAGCGCCTGGGTATATTATTCAAAGGCCCCATGGAAACCCCGAAAGGCAAAGGCGTTAAAAGCATCAACGTAACGGCCCGCAAAACCTGGAATACCTATGCCAATAAACGCACTTTCCAGACCCTCAGCGGGGTGGACACTGTTTTTTCGAAAGCCGGCATTCCCATCGACATCACCATTGTGCGGGAAAACATCGAAGACACATACGGCGGGGTGGAGCACCTGATTACCCACGATGTGGCCCTGAGCCGCCGTTTCATCACCCGGCCGGGTTCTTTGCAGGTGATCCGTTACGCTTTTGAAATGGCTAAACGCAAGCAGGCCCGCCGCATCACCTGCGGTCACAAAGCCAATATCATGAAGCTGACCGACGGGCTTTTCCTCGAATGTTTCTATGAGGTGGCGAAAGAATATCCCGAGCTGAAAGCCGACGACGTAATCGTTGACGACCTCTGCATGAAACTGGTAACACGCCCCGATAATTTCGACGTGGTGGTACTGACCAACCTGCAGGGTGATATCGTTAGCGATCTGTGCGCCGGACTGGTAGGCGGCCTCGGCTTTGCCCCTTCAGCCAATATCGGCGACCACATCTGCATTTTTGAGGCCGTACACGGCACCGCCCCCGATATCGCCGGAAAGAACATCGCCAATCCCACCGCCCTGCTGCTGAGCGGTTTCGCCCTGTTGCAGCACGTAGGCCTGATGGAAAAAGCATCGATGATCGAGAATGCGCTGCTGTACACCCTGGAAAGCGGCGTGCATACGGGCGACTTCGGCGACCGGTCAACGCCCTCGCTCAACACTACCCAATTTGCAGAGGCCATCATCGCCAACTTCGGTAAAAAGCCCCAGCACAACCCGCGCCCCACGCTCGTGGATGCACCCGCTTCCTGCACCGTATTACATCTCGACAAGAACCCGATGATGGAAAGCAAAGAGCTGGAAAACGAAAAGATTATGGGTGTCGATTTCTTTTTGGAAAGCAACCTGCAGCCCGAAGAGATCGCCAAACAAAGCCTGCGGCACGGTGGTGTGAAATTCAAGCTGGTCAATATCAGCAACCGCGGTACGCAGGTATGGCCCACCGGGTCCAAATTCACCAACCTGGTGAACCAGTACAACGTGCGCTTTGAAACCATCGACGATCAGCCCCTGAACCAGCAGGACATCATCGGCCTGTATGTGAGCATGACCGGCAATTTCCGCGTTTGCTCGCTGGAGTTGCTGAACCAGTGGGGAGAGAAGAAAGGCTATAGCCAGGCACAGGGACAATAAGAGACAAACATCGACGAAATCTTCAAAGCAGGCGCTCAGCCTGCTTTTTTCGTTTTGGCATACCCTTTTTTCAAAAGGAACTGGAGCACTTTATCGCGCTGGTCGCCCTGCACTATGATCTCGCCGTCTTTTACTGCACCACCAGTACCGCAAAACTGTTTTACCATTTTGCCGAGGGTTTCCAGGTCGCCGGGCCGTCCTACAAAACCGATTACCAGGGTCACGGCTTTGCCGGCGCGTTGTTTTTTATCGAGCATGACCCGCAACGGTTGTTGCGCTGGTGACAGGGTATCTGCCGACGATTCTTCTTCGGGTTCAAATTTGAAATCCGGATCGGTGGAATATACAAAACCGTTGCGGTCGCTGTTTTTTCGGGTGCTCATGGGTAGCTTGTTTTAATAACTGACTTTATTCCTTCACGGCTTTCAGGCTTAGGTCAAGGCTGCGGGCCTGGTGAATCAGCGCGCCGATACTGACATAATCCACGCCCGTTTCCGCATAATCGACCAGGTTGCCCAGGTGGATGCCGCCGCTGGCTTCCGTTTCAAAGCGCCCCCCGATCAGTTGCAATGCTTCCCTGATCTGTTCGGGTTTAAAATTATCGAGCATGATCCGGAATACTTTCCCCTCCCCGCAGGCGATCACCGCCTTTACGTCGTCGAGGTTCCGGGTTTCCACTTCGATCCGCAACGGCTTCCCGGTGCGCTGCACATATGCGTATGCTTTTTCGACAGCGGGCGCAATGCCGCCACAATAGTCGATATGATTGTCTTTCAGCATGATCATGTCATACAGTGCAAAACGGTGGTTTACGGCCCCGCCGATGACCACTGCTTCTTTCTCGAGCAGGCGGAAATTAGGTGTTGTTTTACGGGTATCGAGAATACGGGTATGATACCCCTTCAGCCGGTCGGTATATTGCCGGGTCAGCGTGGCGATACCGCTCATCCGCTGCATGCAATTCAGCACCAGCCGTTCGGCCATCAGGATCGTATGCACTTTCGCAGAAACCGTAAACGCCTCCTCACCTTTCAGCATGGCGTCACCGTCTTTTTTAAATGGCGTAAACACGACATCGGGCTCCAGGTGCCGGAAAATCTTTTCGGCTACCCGCATACCTGCGAGTACACCGTCTTCCTTAATCTTCAGCACCGCTTTACCCCGTTCTTTTTCGGGAATCACGGATAAGGTGGAATGGTCGCCGTCGCCGATGTCTTCGGCCAGGGCGTTGGTGATGAGGTGATCGAGTAACCGGTCGGGATCAAACATGGTCAAATGTAAAAAAGTTTATGGTTTGTGGTGGCTGCCGCGCAGCGAGGCTTTCAGGGCGTTAGTTTTTTTCGGAAACCTGATCGGATACAGACGATTCGCATATGCGCTGTTTTTGAATATTGTGGCTTACTCGGCAACGACTAAAAGCCGTTGCAGTCAACTAAAATTGCAAAAAAAGCAACCTGCGCAGAACGCAGGTTGCTTCTCTATTTTAATGCCGCACGCGGCAGCCACTTCAAACCTCAAACCCTACTCTCCTTTTTCATTCCTGCTGAAACCTCACCTCCTGCAACAACTGCTTTTCTCCCTTTTGCTTCATGAAGAGGGTGGTGCGGTAGCGGCCATTGTTGGTGAGCAGCATACCGATCAGGTAGTTGGCGCCACTGTTTTCGCCTTTGTGCCGAAGCTCAAAATTGGTTACGCCGCCATTGTTATTGAAGAAATTTTTCAGGATCATTTCCGCCTGGCTGCGGCTGTAATTATCGCTCCGCTCGGGCAGGGTGATATCGATCCGGTTGTCGAAGTAACGGGAAAGCAGGCTGACATTGCCCGATTTGAGGGCTACCAGCACCGAATCCATTTCAGCAGCCGTTTTCGTTGTAAAACCTGAGAACGTCATGCCCAGGCCCACCAGGATAGCAAACAAGAAAGCTTTCATACGTCGATATTTGATTATTGCAGACGTTTTCAACAGGGCGGCGGATTTGTTAATTTCCCTTTAAATACCCAAAACTGTGCCAAGTCGTATTTTTTCGCTATATGTAACGGAAAGCGCCCCAAATTAGCCGTAGCTTTGACTATCGAAATTTTACCAAAAGAGCGGACATGAAAAAAGCGATCCTCGTTATTATGGACGGATGGGGCCTGGGGCAGGTGCCTGCGGCCGATGCCATCCGTGCCGCCCATACTCCCTTTGTCGACAGTCTTTATACCAAATACCCCCATACCACCCTGATCACCTGCGGCGAAGCCGTGGGGTTACCCGAAGGGCAGATGGGCAACAGCGAAGTGGGCCACCTTAACCTCGGCGCAGGCCGGGTAGTGTACCAGGAGCTGCAGCGCATCAATGTCGCCATCCGCGACGGCGCCTTCCGCGAAAACCCCGTTTTGCTGAAAGCCATCCGCACCGCCCTTACCGGGGGTAAAAAGCTGCACCTGATCGGCCTCGTGAGCGACGGCGGTGTACATTCCCATACCAGCCACCTCAAAGCCATCGTCAGCCTCTGCAAGCAGGAAGGGCTCAACAACGTTTTCATACATGCCTTTACTGACGGCCGCGATACCGATCCCAAAAGCGGGCTGGGCTTCCTGACCAACCTGCAGGCCCACCTCGATCAAACCACCGGCAAAATCGCCACCGTCAGCGGCCGCTATTATGCCATGGACCGCGACAAGCGCTGGGAGCGCGTAAAGCTCGCGTATGATGCCATGGTGCTGGGCAAAGGAGAAACAGCGACGAACGCCCTGGCAGCCGTACAGCACTCGTACGACAAGGCCATCACCGATGAATTCATTTTACCGACCGTTATACTCGACGCTAATGATGCGCCGGTGGCCACTATTGAAGACGGCGATTCGGTGATCTGCTTCAATTTCCGTACCGACCGCTGCCGTGAAATCACCCAGGTACTCAGCCAGCAGGATTTCCCCGAATTCGGCATGAAGCACCTCCGCCTGCATTATACCACCATGACCGAATACGACGCTACTTATAAAAATGTGGACGTCATCTTCGAAAACGACAACCTCAACAACACCCTCGGCGAAGTGGTGGCGGCACAGGGCGGCAAACAGATCCGCATCGCTGAAACGGAGAAATACCCGCACGTTACCTTCTTTTTCAGCGGCGGCCGCGAAGCACCTTTCGCCGGCGAGACCCGGATACTGAAACCTTCGCCCAAAGTGGCCACCTACGACCTGCAGCCCGAAATGAGCGCCAACGACCTTACTAACGCCCTGGTGCCCGAAATAGAAAAAGAATCAGCCGATCTCATCATACTCAACTTTGCGAATACCGATATGGTGGGTCATACCGGCGTTTTCTCCGCCTGTATAAAAGCGGCCGAAACGGTCGATCATTGTGTATCACGGGTGGTTACCGCCGCCCTCGCGCACGGTTATACCGTATTTCTTACGGCCGACCATGGCAACGCCGACTATGAGATCAATGAAGACGGCAGTCCGAATACCCAGCATTCCCTCAATCCCGTTCCCCTGTTCATTATAGACGCCCATTGGAAAGGCGAAGTCTTCCCTGGCAAGCTGGGTGATGTCGCCCCCACTATGCTGCATTTCATGGGACTCCCGATTCCGGCTGAAATGACAGGGAAAATCCTGACCGAAGCACATGCGTAAAATCCTTTTTTGGCTGATCGCCATCTTGATCGTATTGCAGTTCTTCCGGCCCGACCGCAGCAATGTATCGGCCGGCCCAAGCGCGGCTAATATCAATAATTTCGTTGCCGTGCCGGCTGATATCGACCAGTTATTGAAAACAAGCTGCTACGATTGCCACAGCAACAATACCAGCTATCCCTGGTACGCCGGGGTGCAGCCGGTAGGCTGGTGGCTTGGCAAGCATATCAGTGAGGGAAAAAAAGAACTGAACTTCGACGCCTTCGGCGATTATCCCCTCCGCCGGCGATACCACAAGCTGGAAGAACTGGAAGACATGGTTGACCACGATGAGATGCCGCTCGCTTCCTACACACTGTTGCACAAGGCAGCCAGGCTATCCGCCGAACAAAAAAGGCAACTGGTTGCCTGGTCGGAGGCCGTGCGAAAGGAAATGGAAGAAAACTATCCGGTCGACAGCCTGAAACGGAAATAAAGGCATATATTACGTTAGCTTAAAATACTCCATGACCGAAGAGGCGCTGCTACAGGGTTGTCTGCAAAACC
>JAKPBL010000402.1 GCA_029778965.1 Bacteroidota bacterium | reverse complement strand
TGTTTTGCCAATATCATGCTGATGAGCTTTCCCGACTACCTGGGGATCGACAGCTCTGAGGCCTACCTGAAAAATTTTTTCCGCTGGTTCAACCTGGGCCTGAGTCTGCCGGTGCTGTTGTATTCGGCCATGCCTTTTTATGTGTCGGCGTTCAAAGCGCTGCGGCACCGCTACCTGAACATCGACGCGCCCATTGTACTGGCCGTTTGGATCACGTTTGGCCGCAGTCTCTGGGATTTCTTCGTCCATGGCGGCAGCGGTTATTTCGATTCCATGACGGGCATCGTGTTCTTTATGCTGGCCGGTCGTTACCTGCAAGACAAAACCCACCGGCAGCTCAGCTTCGAGCGGAACTACGAAAGCTACCTGCCGCTGGCGGTAACGGTGGTGGAAAAAGAAAGCCAGAAAGCGGTGAAGCTGCCCGACCTGGCCTGCGGGCAAACCATCCGCATTCACCATGGCGAGCTGGTGCCTGCCGACGGCATTCTGACCCGCGGGCAAGCCGCCATTGATTACAGTTTTGTAACGGGTGAATCGGCGCCTGTGGCCAAAGACACCGGCGAACTGGTGTATGCCGGCGGCCGGCAAACCGGCGGCATGATCGAGCTGCTGGTGATGAAAGAAGTGGCGTCGAGCTATCTCGCCTCGCTGTGGAGCCGCGATGTAAAAGGCGATCGCCGGGCTGCCAAAAGCAGCGCCGAAGACCGGATCAGCCGGTATTTTACCTGGGCGGTCTGCTGCATTGCCCTGGTGACCGGCGCCTGGTGGGCCGTCCACGATCCGGCGAAGATCGGTCCCGCTGTGACGTCGGTTTTCATCATCGCCTGCCCCTGCGCCCTGCTGCTGGCGGCCAGTTTTACCAACGGGCATATCCTGAACCTGCTCGCGCGCAAAGGGTTTTATTTGCGCCATGCTTCGGTCATCGACGCCATTGCCCATTGCGACCATGTCGTATTTGACAAAACCGGCACCCTCACCGTGGTGAATGCGCCGGAGATTATATATCACGGTACGCCTCTGTCGCCCGGCGAGCAAACAGCCGTGGCAGCCCTGGCCGCCTGCTCGAACCACCCCCTTAGCCAGGCCATTGCCCGCCACCTGCCGGCTGCTTACCAGGTGCCCGTGCGCGATTTTAGCGAAATCACCGGCCAGGGCATTACCGGTCAGGTAAACCAGCGGCAGATCCGGCTGGGCTCGGCGGCTTTTACCCATAATGATCCCCGGTCAGCGGGTACGGTGTTTATACAAATCGATGATTATCAGCCTGGCTACTTCCAATTTCGCAATCGTTACCGCGATGGCTTGCAGCAAAACCTGCGGCGGCTGAAGACCGGTTTTACGGTGTTGTCGGGAGACAACGACCAGGAGGAAGCCACCCTTCAGCAGCTCTTTGGCCAGCGGGCCGACCTGCATTTCCGGCAGAGCCCGGCCGATAAGATGGATCATATCCATCGCCTGCAGCAGGAACAGCGGCGGGTGATGATGATCGGCGACGGCCTCAACGATGCAGGGGCTTTCCGCCAGGCTGATGTGGCCATTGCCGTCACCGAAGCCAATAACAATTTCACGCCCGCAAGCGATGCGATTATGCAGGCTTCGGCCTTCGAGCGGCTGGCTGCTTTTGTAGCCGTGTGCCGCGGCAACCGCACATTGATCAGTATTGCTTTTGCCTTCTCCATTATATATAACCTGATCGGGCTCTGGTTCGCCGTACAGGGGCTGCTGTCGCCGATGGTAGCCGCGATCCTGATGCCCAGCAGCACGCTGACCATTTTCCTGATCACCTATTTCGGCAGTTGGGTGCTGGCCCGCCGGCACCGCCTGGTTTGATTTTCACCCGTTTTCACCCGTCGGGTGGCACCCGTCAGGTGGCACCCGACGGGTAATACCTGACGGGTGCTGATGAATATCACCCGGCCGCTTGATGACAATCAGGTGACAAAAACCGGCACCGGTCTAAGTTTACACCGCAATTTTTACCCATGAGTGTGATCGTAATTCTATTGTCTGTCAGCGTCGCCATTGCGGCGATCTTCCTGGCCGCCTACCTGTGGAGCGTTTCGCGGGGGCAGTTCGAAGACGATGTATCGCCTGCCTCCCGAATCCTTTTTGATGATGAACAACCCCTGAATAAATAGCAAGTATGCAAACAACAGAAACATTCTATTACGACAACAAGATTGTGCGGGCCTTCGGGATCGCTACCGTCGTGTTCGGGATCGTAGGCATGATCGCCGGTCTTTGGGCAGCGATCCAGATCTATTACCCGCAGATCGGGCTCGGTTTCGCGCCGACCACTTTCGGCCGCCTGCGCCCGGTGCACACCAATGCCATCATTTTCGCCTTTGTGGGCAATGCCACGTTTGCGGGTGTCTATTATTCCCTGCAACGTTTGTGCAAAACCCGCATGTGGAGCGACCGGCTGAGCTGGATCAATTTCTGGGGCTGGCAGCTCATCATCGCCGCCGCCGCTATTACCCTCCTGGCCGGATACACTACCGGTAAGGAATATGCGGAGCTGGAATGGCCCATCGATATCGCCATTACTCTCATCTGGGTGGTATTCGGGGTGAATATGTTCGGCACCATCCTCGTTCGCCGCGAAAAGCACCTGTATGTAGCCATCTGGTTTTACATCGCCACTTTCGTAACCGTGGCGCTGCTGCATATCGTGAACAGCGTCGAGATCCCGGTATCGTTCATGAAAAGCTATAGCTGGTATGCCGGCGTACAGGATGCCCTGGTGCAATGGTGGTACGGCCACAACGCCGTGGCCTTCTTCCTGACCACGCCGGTGCTGGGCCTGATGTATTACTTCCTGCCGAAGGCAGCCAATCGCCCGGTGTATTCATACCGCCTCTCGATCATCCATTTCTGGGCGCTGATCTTCCTGTATATCTGGGCCGGCCCGCACCACCTGCTTTACACTTCCCTGCCCGACTGGGCACAGTCGCTCGGTGTGGTATTCAGCGTGATGCTGCTCGCCCCGAGCTGGGGTGGCATGCTGAACGGGTTGTTCACCCTGCGCGGCGCGTGGGACAGGGTGCGGGAAGATCCCGTGTTGAAATTCATGGTGGTGGCGATCACCTGTTACGGTATGGCCACTTTTGAAGGTCCCATGCTTAGCCTG
>JAKPBL010000391.1 GCA_029778965.1 Bacteroidota bacterium | reverse complement strand
GCTGCCCGGCATAATAACTGTCCCGGAGCTGGTCAATGAAAAATTTTTCCAGCAAAGAAGCATTATTCCCGTGGAAGGAGCCGTTCCCGCTTTGCGTGTTCGTCCGTTTACCTGGACGATGCCGTTTTGGTATTTGTTTGTACAGTGAACGGGAACTTACCGGCAACCGGATGGGTAGGCAAGCAGCGAACGATTGCAAAGGGCGGGCCACCGGCCTTTACTTCACCAGGTCACCTTTCAGGCGCACCAGCTCCGTTTCGGCCAGCTTGGCATTGTAGCGCGCCGCGATCAGCCGGTTATAGGCATCGTTCATGCTGAGCTGTGCTTCGCGCAGCTCGATATAGGTGCTGACGCCCTGTTTGAACCGTTCCAGCGCAATGAACACGTTCTCACGCGCCAGCTTGATATTGTCTTCCTCCAGGTCGAGGTATCTTTTCTGCAGCTCGTAATTTTTGAAGGCATTGTTCACCTGCACGTCGAGCAGCGTTCGCTGGTTCTCGTAATTCAGTCGCTGGTAAAGTATGTCGAGCCGCGCCTGCTGCTGGAGCCGTTTGGCATTGAATCCATTGAGGATCGGAACCGCCATGCTGAAGCCGTAATTGAGCCCTTTGTTCTGGTTGAACAGGGGGGTAAATGTGTTGATAACGGTATTGTTCACCGTACGGTTGTAGTTATAGGCCGAGTTGAAATAGACCACCGGGAAACGATCACCCCGGCGTTCTTTATAGGTCAGCTCGGCAATGCTGATGTTTTTCTCGGCGATGAGCAATTGCGGGTTCGACAGGGCAATGTTGTTTCGTATGTCGCCCAGCCGCAGGTCGTCGTTGATGGGAATGGTGTCTGTTACGTCGTAATAAGTGGTGCTGTCGATCCCGATCAGTTGATTGAGCTGCACTTTCAACTGCTCTATCAGCGTGCTCTGCTGCAACTGCGAAGCCACGAAGGCATTCAGGTCAACCTTTGCCTGCAGCAATTCGGGCTTGGCGCCGAGACCCACGCTGAGCTTTTTATCGGCCAGTTTCACCCGCTCTTCGCTGATGCTCTTCTGCTCGATGATGGCTTTCAGTTGCTGCTTCTGGCGAACAATGCCGTAATAATTGTTTACCACGGCCGCCACGGTATTGACCACCTGGTTCTTGACACCGAGCTCACCGAGCGCTCTCATCTCAACCACTTTGTCGCGGGTGGCAAACATCTTCAGTCCGTCGAACAGGGTCCACTGCAGGTTGACAGCCCCTTGCAGGTTGCTTGACTTGATGCCAGAAGTATCGCGTTTCTGCCCGTTCGACAATTCCTGCTTCTGGGCATTGTTGTTCCAGACCTTTGAAGCAGTGGCGTTGATCCGAGGCAGGAAAACAGCGTTGAGATAGGAATAATCCAGCGCTGCCGAACTGGAATCATTGCGGCTTAATTTGATATCGTAGTTGTTCTGCAGGGCCAGCGCAATCGCCTGCTCAAGACTGAGCATGTCCTGCGCGTGCAGGCTGGCGCCGGAAAAACAAATCAGTAACAGTATGCTGAAGCGTGCGGTCAGTTTCATGGTTTAAGCTGATACGGGTACGGTGATGGCTTCGTCTAATTCGCTGTGCGTTTTCTTTTTCGACGACAAATAAGAATAAATAGCGGGAATCACATAGAGGGTGAGTACCAGCGAGAACATGATACCACCCACGATCACGATACCCAGCGGAACACGGCTGGTGGACGCAGCGCCGAGACTCAATGCCAGCGGCAGCGCACCGAGCGACATCGCGAGACTGGTCATCAGGATGGGCCGCAAACGGCTCACGGCTGCATCCACCACCGCGGGCTTCCTGGCCAGCCCTTCGGTGCGTTTATGGTTCGCGAATTCCACGATAAGGATACCATTCTTGGTTACCAGCCCGATCAGCATAATCATACCGATCTGCGAGAAGATATTCAGCGTCTGATCGAATATCCACAGCGAGAGCAGGGCGCCAGCAATCGCCAGGGGCACGGTCATGATGATGATAAACGGATCGATAAAACTTTCGAACTGCGCCGCGAGAATCAGGAAGATCAGTCCCAGCGCCAGCAGAAACGCAAAGCTGGTATTGCTGGAGCTTTCCGCGAAATCGCGCGAGTTACCTGACAACGCAGTGGAGAAAGTTTCATCGAGTGTTTTATCGGCGATCGACTCCATGACCTTGATGCCGTCGCCAATGGTTTTGCCGGGTGCGAGGCCGGCTGATACAGTGGCGGATTTATACCGGTTGAAGTGATAAATAGTCGGCGGCGTCGTCTCTTCTT
>JAKPBL010000388.1 GCA_029778965.1 Bacteroidota bacterium | reverse complement strand
GGTGCCTGCGTAAAAGTAAAACTACCATCTGTTGCCAATTGTTGAACTGCAATTACATTGCCGTTGTCGGCGGACAGTACTGCGTACACAGCACCGCCGGTTGTTATGGAGCCGCCTGAAGTACCAGTAGTTCCGCTGACTCTTGCCTCGCCGCTACCCTGGGTCTGATTGCCATTGGCATCATCATACAGAAAGCCGGATATACTAACGAGGGCCTGTGTAAAAGGCTGTGATACCGTACCGGGAGAAGGGTCTTCTCCACCACCATTATCGATCGCTGCAAAAGGAATCACTGCGGTTACGCTACCGTCGACCGGATCAATCTCGATGCTGGTAGTGGGGCCGCTGGTATTATAGCCGATTGTAACCCCTCCCACCGGCCAGGGCTGACAGGTGGTAGAAGGCGCGCAAGCACCTCCATTCCGATAAATCGTGCTTCCGATCTGAATGTAGTTTGTATTGGTTGGAAACGAAGTAATGCGTATCTGGGTTACCGTACCGGTCGCATAATCTTTTGTTTGCGAACCACCGCTACCCACGAAAGCGCTGGCCGGAATGGTATAGAAATTATAGAAGCCCGGATTTATCACCGCCGACTGGGTTCTTACCGCTGATTCAGGCAGTTGATTCACCCCGAAATCTTTTCCGGTGATATCTGCTGTACCACTACTGAAAGTAGCCGATATAAGCGGCGTGGTTGCTTTCCATCCGGCAGGCACCTGGCTGGCGGGCATGAGGTTGCCCACTATGCCCTCGGTATCCGATAACTGTAACCTCAGACCGGTTGCGTTTTGCGGCATAGCAATGGAATAAGTGCCGTCGCTGGCCACCGCCACTGATGAAATAACAATATTCGATAAGTTAATCAGGTTAACATACAAGCCACCGGCATTGGTGCCGGGTTCGCCTGAAGTATAAATATTCGAGAAAGTATTGTTGGCAGAATTATTGGCATCGTGCCATACCGTACCGCTAATAAGCGGCACGTTGAAACGCAGGTTGGAGATGGCAATGGCTTGCAGATTAGGGTTAGTTGTGTTGATCGTCGGATAGTTGTCGTACCTGACTACAAGACGGGTGATGCCTGTGTTGTATTGCACCCGCACAGTACCTTCCTGGTCGTTATTGTTAGTAGTTCCCGCATTTCCACCACGCCCATTCGTAGGGTTGGCGTATACCTTGTTTGTTTGTGTCTGCAGCCAAGCCGGGCTCTGAGGGTCCATTATCGTGAATGAGCTGACATTAATAATATTCGGTCCCACCATCGGGTTATAGGCTGCAAAACTTACCTGGTCGATGTATTTCGGATCCCTGGGGTCATACTTGTCAATATCGCCTACATAGAAACTGACGTCGTATACAGGCTGGCTAAAAGTATATTCAACTGTAAGATAACTTGCCGCTTTTGTCCAGTCAACATCCAACTCCATCAAAGAAGTAGCCCAGCTATTCGGCATCTTAAAAAAGCCCGAACGGTTATTGGTTGGGCTCACCGAAGGCGCTTTTATAGAGCCTGTGATATTGGTCCAGGTGGTTGGTTCACTGTTGATTACTGTCACATTAACATCCACTCCCGGTGCTACATTGGGCGCATACCCGGTAAGGCCGCCATCGCTCCAGGCGGGAACAAATGAGCTGCCCCAGTCGAGGTTATAGGTCTGGGCATTCCCGGTGAGGGGTAAAAAACTCGTCAACAGGCTGAAGGTACAGATCCAGAATATCGGTTTCATGTGAATTGAATTCTGTGTTATTCCTACTGAAACGCCGATTGTGTCCAAAATCTTGCATGAATTGCAGAAAATACTGGGGTAATCAGGGATTTTTCGACCAGCTACCCATTTACGTCGATGACTATCTTACCCGACAACAGCCAACACCGCTGTCAGGGCTTGTCTTTCAGAAAGATCGTTTGCACCGGCAGCGGCCCGTAAGCTTGTCCGCCGTATACGCTGAAGAGCCAATGAAACAGGTTCACGGCGTCTGGCGGCCCCGGCAAGGCTGCCTGTCGGCCGGGGAGGTAAACGGCGGCATATGCGCCGTAATTGGCTGTTATACCAGGCGATAGCGTATTTACCCGGAAACCATGGTCGCCTATAACCAGTACCACGGCTTTATCATTGGTGTATTTCCGTATGCTGTCGACGCTGGCCAGGATATTCAGGTTCGCATACCTGAGGTTCTGCGCATAAGAATGCTTCAACACCTGGCCGCTGGTATCGGCTATTATTTGCAGGGCGGTACGGCGATGCAGGGCGCTGTCGTAAATTAACGGGTTATGGGTATAGAAAAAATGCGCTAATACAAACCTTCGTTTCCCGACCGGCCTGCGCAAAACCCCTTCCAGGCCCTCACGCACCCATTGTTCATACGCAAGCCTCTTTTCTACCTGCAGGTGTATTTCAGTGGTATCGTTGACATGGCCACGCGGGAACAACCACCCGATATCTGCCGAAATGCGTCCCTCGAATGTAGCTGCATATAAGGTCTGCTCAACGGTAGGTTCGCTTTCCAGGTGCTTTGCGGGCTTATTGCTCCCAAAGGGAAACCGGGAAAAAGAATATATATCGAAGTCCTGCTGCGCAAGCAGCTCCACCAGCTTGTTGTTTTTCAATATACCGGCGGCCGCCAGGTAGTCGGCATATACCAGCGATTCGGGCTCCCTGACCTGCAGGTATTGCTGGTTGAATAAAGAAGCCAGCGAAAAATGGGTCCACGAATAATTGGACCGATAGCCGGAAGCAATGCTGAACCCCCGCGCCTGCAGGCTGCTGTCCAGGAAATGGTTGTCGATCGAATAATAATATTGCAATGCTTCCGTTCCTGCCAGCTCATCTACCAGCAGCAGGTAGATGTCTCCGGGGATGGCATTCAGCAAGGGCGACCACTCCCGCTTTCCCGCCAGCGACACCCGGTCGCTGCTTTTGGTGATGAACAGCTTTACGCCATACTGAACCGTCGCTACCAGCAACATCACGGGCGGGAGATAAAACAACAGCATAGTACCACGGCCGGCCGGCTTTTTGCGCCTGACAATATATAAGATAAGTACCGACAGCAGCAGCAACAGACCGGGAACAACAAAACGATAACGCAACCGGAGAAAATGAGCATCAATAAAATCGGAGAACGGGGCGTATAAATAATAAACAGCCGATACCAAAAGGATGATACTGCTTGTTTTAATACCATCGCGCAGCAGCAGGTACAACAGCCACCAGGCGCCGACCGCCACCGCTATTCTCGGCGCAAGGAAAAGCGCAATACCGGGCAGATCGGTCAGCGGGTAAAACAGCAGGGCCATATTGGTGCCGAACAGCAACGGCAACACCAGCACAGATGCAATTGCAAAAAGCCTGCTATTCACCCCGCTTCTTTTTCATGCGGTACAATATCCGGCCGGCGGCCGCCAGCGGAACAGTTTCCTCGATCGTAAAATAAACCGACATGGCGGCGCAAAACGCCTCGTTAGTATACCCGGCCATCAGGTGCGTTCGGCCGGCGGCCAGCAGCTCGACCTTGGGGTCGCCGGGTTCTACAAACTCAATGACCAGGCTGTTTGTGCACAAGGTATCCAACCCCTGCGCCAGTTGGGCAAACGGCAGGTTATACCTGAAATACAGGTGGTGCACCAATGCCAGGGCCAATACCAGCTCTCCCCGGAAGCGGCTCCAGAATCCCGGTCTTTCGGCTCCCATCCAGCCGATGGCCGGAGAAGCCTGCACCAGGTTCATCCACAGGGGCTGTATCGACTCCGCTTCTCCACCGCGGCTCTTGTAAAGATTATTGACCGCGCGTTCGTCGGCGTCGAAAGCGATCACGTCCCAGCCATAGCCTGACAATACCTTGCTGAAGAACCCGTCGTTCGCACCGAGGTCCAGCGCGCGGCCCGGCAACAATTCTTTCACCATCGCCCTCAACGCCTGCTCCTTTTCCTGCAGGTAACCATCACCCAATATACTGTCGCTGTAATAATGGCTCCAGGCCGATTTTGCGGGGGGCAAGTCGGAGCGAAGCAGCATCTGCTCAAGATGATCGAACAGCCGGCTCATTTTTTCGCGGCTGAACTGAACGGGCCGCGCCTGTTTGCCACCCGGTAACACTGAAGCAGCCAGGTGAACGTGTAATAAAGGGCCGGTATGCAACAAGCTCCTCCGCGGAAGCAGGCCGGCTACCTGGCGTGCAGTCATGCCTTCGGCATCGGCGAGGAAATACGACTGAAAAGAGCCGCGGCCGTAACGAGCCAGCAACAGGGGGAAAAGAAACTGCTGGCAAAACTGCCGGTAAGCGACCCAGGGCTGGTCGGCCCGGTAAGTCTCGAAGCTAAGTGTATCGATAAAAACGGGGCGGCCTTTGACAAATACGATATTGAAAGCGGTGGCGTCTTTTAAGATCATGCCATGGGTAATGGCCTCCCGGCAGATGCGCAGGGTAAGCAAACCCGCGTCTTTCAGCATGTCGAAGCTCCATTCATACGGGTAGTTAAGGGGCTCGATAAAAGCCGGCTCGAGCACCGGTTCGTCGGCAACTTTCCCGGGCAGCTCGCGATGCGCCAGCAACCATCCTTTTTCAGTAAGGGAGGCATAGAGTCCGCTATCAATCAACAGCCGGTAATGCGGGTGATATTCACGGCAGACCTGCCTGTATAATTTTCCGTTCTGCCAAAATATAAAACCCGCGGGGTCGCGGTAAGAAGCGGGATGCCGCCCGGATAGATCGTCTTCAGGTAAGTCATTCCTTTTTGTCATCTGCCTGCTCTTGTACGCCGGGCTTTTTCCGGCCGAGGAAAGACCTGATCCGCAGCCAGCCATTCTTGAAATAGAAAGCGGCGCCGAGCGCCGCGGCGATCAGTGCCTGCAATAAATAGCTGCCGCTACCGGGATCAACATACAAAAGATCGGTAATCATGACAGATAAGTCAAATCTGTTTTGGGGCTAAGCAC
>JAKPBL010000624.1 GCA_029778965.1 Bacteroidota bacterium | reverse complement strand
GTCTACATGATAGGTGTACAACAGGATGCCTCCTACAATTGCGGGATAGGCGCCAAGCCCGCCCGGCGAAAAAATAACGCCGAATGTGCCGAACAACAGCAATACGAGGCACTCGCCCTGGCCCAGGTGAGCGGTTCCGCTGAGCGCAAAAAAACAGACGTAAAGCGAATAAAAATAACAGAGCCAGATGGCGAGGCTGAGCGCCACAAAACCGGCGGGGCGCTTCATTCGGCGTACGGAGCCAATCCCCTCACCCATTCCCTTGATGATGCCGCCAAATTTTCCCCTGAAGAGGTTGGTGAACCGCTTGCGGTAATAGATCAGGAATGCCGCGACGAGCGTCAATAGAAGCACGAGGACGATCAACTGAAGCGGGTTTGACCGACTGTGGTCATTTTAGCTCTCAATGGGTCGAAGATAAGTTCGTTGGCCAACCCAATGAGGCTATGGAACTGAACAGCGAGTGTAATGAAGAAGATGACCAGGAAAAGCAGAAAGTCAACGATGCGCTCCGTGATAACCGTACCCAGGGCCACTTCGAACGGCACTTTATCGTAGCGTGTCGCCAGGCTGCAGCGCGACACCTCGCCCATGCGCGGAATGCCATAGTTAGCAAAATAGCCAATGAGTACATGGCAGGTGGCATTAAACAGGTTCACACGCTGGCCAACCGGTTCAAGAAGATAATTCCATCGGTAAGCACGCAAAAAATGACTAAGCAACGAAATGCCCATGCCGATAAGCACCCAAGCATAATCTGCCGTTTCAAAGGCATGAATGATCTCGGCCTTTTCCCCGGCCGTGATCTTACGAACCGATAACCAGATAAGAAGGACCCCTATGCTTAAAAGAACAACAAACTGTATGAGGGATTTGGTGTTCTTCACGCCGCTTATTTAAGAGTATTGGTGGCCGTGTCAGGGAAAACAACCCAGGGGCTGAACGTTTTCGCCTTTTCAAAGTCCATACTGGCATACGATAATACAATCACCACGTGCCCGACCTCCACTTTTAACGCAGCCGGGCCGTTAAGGCAGATCACACCACTGCCTCTATGACCCTTAATAACGTACGTAATAAAGCGTTCGCCGTTGTTCTTATTCAAAATGTGTACCTGTTCATTCTCGATCAGGTTGGCAGCGTCCATCAAATCCTCGTCAATAGTAATGCTGCCAATATAGTCCAGTTCTGCCTGTGTTACTGTAACACAGTGCAATTTGGACTTCAAAACCTGGATTTCCATACCGCTGCAAATTTAGGCTTTTTTATTAGTTTTACCTGCGTTTAGCGCCTCCGCAAATCCATAACTTTGCACAATTTTTAACCTTTTCAAACGTTATTCTTTCCTGAGAAAAACCGCGTCTATACTCATCCTGCTGCTTCTGTTTTTTTCGGCTTATTCCCAGGAAAGCGACGGTTACGGCATCAACCTTCCAAAGTTCTACAAAACCAAACTGCATTTTGGTTTTACTATCGCCGGCAACTCTACGGACTTCCGTCTTAATCCACGCCCCAACTCCTTGCTGCCCGACACCCTTATCGGTCGCTCACTCTACAGGATGAAAACAGTCTACTCCCAGTCGGCCCCGGGTTTTGCCATCGGCCTTGTTACCGACGCCCGGTTGCATGAATATGTCCGCCTGCGCTTCACCCCAAGCATCAGCTTCGCTACCCGCCGCATCAACTATACACTTGCCACGGCACGCGGCGACAGCGTTAAAAAATTTCAAAAAACAGTGGAATCCGTTTTCCTGATCTTTCCTCTTGAAATGAAGGTACAGTCAAAGCGTCTCGGCAATTTCAGCGCCTACGTCATCGGAGGCGGAGGCTATGCGCTCGATCTCGCAGCGCGAAAAAAAGCTGCCGGTGTGTCAAGTGGTGGCGCCAACCAGCTCGACGAAAATGTGAAGCTGACCCGCGATGATATTTTTTACAGCGCAGGCGCAGGAACAGATTTTTACCTGCAGTATTTCAAATTGGGTCTTGAATTAAAATTGCTCATCGGCACGAAAAATCTTCTGAAGCCTGAAAACAGTATCTTTGTGAACAGCCTGGACAAGATCCGCTCACGCATGGTGGTGTTTACTATCACGTTCGAGGGCTAGCCAGCCAATTGAAGAATAACCATCTTCCTGATTATGCAAAGCATTCTGCAATTACAACTCAGTCCCTCGGCTGCCTTTAACCCGGCACTG
>JAKPBL010000310.1 GCA_029778965.1 Bacteroidota bacterium | reverse complement strand
CAATATATGCGAAGTACCATAGAAACACCAGCAGCGAGAGGAATGGGCGCCTTGTCGGCTATGCCTGGTTACCAGCTTTGCGAATACCAGTTGGTAATTGCCCTGCCCGAAGCCCTGCGCGAGAAACTGCGCCGGGCGCGGCAGTCGTTTCATGAACAATACGCCCTGCCGGGCGGTAACGCTGCAGTGCTGTTGCCATTGGTGAAATTCAGACAGCGGCAGTTGCTGGAGGAGCGTATGCGCAACAGCCTTACGTCGCTGGTATCGGGCTGGAAGCCATTGCCATTGCATTATAAAGACTTCGGCAGCCAGCCTTCGCATTCCGTTTTCATTCCGATGATTAGCCGTTCGCCCTGGCAGCCGCTGTTGCGCGACCTGAGGGGGCTGCAAAATATGATAAGACCCGACAAGGAGCAACAGCCCTATTTTGTCAGTGAGCCGGTTTTCACCCTTGCATCGCGGCTGCCCCCGGGTATTTATGATAAAGCCTGGCAGCAATACAGCCATCGTCAATTCACGGCGCAGTTTATGGCCGAGGCCTGTTTGTTGCTGAAACGGGGCGGAGGCGATGCCCATTGGCAGATTCTGCAACGTATGGAATGGCGTAACCTGCCGATTGGCGTGCAGCAGACCCGTTTATTTGCTTAAGAGGGGGGGATTAATCATAGAACAATTAGCATTGGCATGCATCACAAGATGATTTGACAGACTGGTTGGTGAAAGAGGAGACACAATAACGATGGAGATAATTAATGGCCGCGGCGCGCAGTTCAATACCGTCAACCGCTTTGAAAAGCAACACCACGAATGGGAGATACCCGAAGGTGAACAAAAAACGCAGTACCTGGAGCAGGAGGCAAAAAGCCTGGTGAACAAAGTAGAAAGCCCCGACGTCAACATGTTCTACAGTATGAACCCGTACCAGGGATGCGAGCACGGATGTATTTATTGTTATGCGCGGAATTCGCATGAATACTGGGGCTACAGCGCCGGATTGGATTTTGAAAGTCGCATTATCGTTAAAAAAAATGCGCCCGAATTGCTGCGGCATTTTCTTTTGCGCCGGTCCTGGGTCTGTAAGCCCATTTCCATTAGCGGTAATACCGATTGTTACCAGCCGGCGGAAAAGAAATACCGGCTCACCAGGAGGCTGTTGGAAATATGCAGGGAATTTCATCAGCCCGTCGGTATTATTACCAAGAATGCATTGGTGCTTCGGGACCGAGATGTACTTGCTGATCTGGCAGCTAAAAAGCTGGCATCGGTGGTAGTGACCATTACCAGTTTAACCGAATCCACGCGCCGGTTAATGGAGCCGCGCACCACTACCGCCCAGCAGCGGCTGCGAACCCTGCGGGAGTTGAACGAAGCGGGGGTGAATACCGGTGTAATGATAGGACCGGTCATACCCGGCTTAACCGATCATGAATTACCCGCTATCCTGGAAGCCGCTGCAGCAGCCGGTGCAAAGTTCTCCGCTTACACCTTTATACGGTTGAACGGTGCTGTCAAGTTGTTATTCCACGACTGGCTGTATAAACATTTTCCCGGCCGTGCCGATAAGGTCTGGCATAGCATTGAGCAGGGACATGGCGGTAAAGTGAACGACAGTCGTTTTGGTGACCGCATGCGGGGTGAAGGGCCCATGGCGGAGATGATCAGGCAACAATTTAGGAAACTCAGTGCGTTATATGGATTGGAAGGCGCCCGGTGGGAGCATGATACCAGCCTTTTCGCAGCACCCTCGCAACAGATGAAATTGTTTTAGGAGCGCCGTTGAGAAATACCTGCTAAAATCATCCAAAATAGTCCCGGCCGGTAAATGTGCCGGGTGACGGTTGCAATTAATAAATGAAGTGCCGCAGAAAATAAATGCAACTTACCCGGGTCCTGCCGGCACTGTACATTCATGGCCATAGAAAAACATGACCATGGCTACTGAAATAGTCTCCGCTACACTCCAGGTTGCCGGAAAGGAAAGATGGGTAGAAACAAAAACGCATATTAGCGGCGGCGGTGGCTACATGCACCGGGGCACCGGCTTCGTTCACCCGGTTCACATAGTGCAGGAATCAGAGGTGCATGATCAACTGTATCTCATGGACCCGAATGGCAACCTGCTGGATGTTCAACTGACCAATTGGAATATTGGCTGTATGGACGGCCATTATTTAACCCTGGTATGGGACAAGTCGAGAACGGTTGACCAGAAAGAGGGCTGCCTTCACGTGAGTGTAACGG
>JAKPBL010000298.1 GCA_029778965.1 Bacteroidota bacterium | reverse complement strand
AGCCGGCTTTTCCTGCTTGGCAGCCGGTTCTTCTTTTTTTACCACCATTTTACGGGGTTCCGGCTTGGCCGGTTTCTCGTCGCTTTCCACGATCGCCTCTTCGGTCGAATTGGCGGTGGTTGCTTTGACGATGCGTTTTCTTTTGCCCTTGTCGGCATCGGTGCTTTTTACTTCGCTGGCGGAGATGGCTTGCGCGTCGAGTATCTTGTAAATCAACGCCTGTTTGTCCATTTTCTTAGCCTGGGGGATCTTCAATTGCTCAGCGAGATCGAGCAACTCTGGAACGAGCATGTCGTTCAGTTGCAGAATGTCATACATACTTAGACTTGTACTTTTGGTAAGATTTCAAACCGTCTTACTTCTTGAAAAAAAATGAAATTGTGTGTTAGAATTGACTGTACTACAAGAGAAGAGTTAAGAGCGGGAGGTCACTAATCGTCTTGTTTCCAGTTGCAATGTTAGGCAAAAAAGGGAATTTCCCAACAAAATCACCCATTTTTTCGGCCAAAAACCAGTCTCCGGCCGGTTTTCAGGTCAATCGCCGGCTTCAGCCGGGCCCCTGTTCTCCCGGCCTGCAACGGGCAACACGACCGAAAAGAACCTCAACTGTAAGCTGATCAGTAGGATAATTTTATCTTTGCCCTCCCAAAATATAGGCTATGTTCAACCAACGCACCAAAATAAAAGAGCTGCTGACCCAACAACCCGAAGGGCAGGAAGTGACTGTAATGGGATGGGTCCGTACTTTTCGCAACAACCAGTTTGTGGCCCTGAACGACGGCTCAACCAATACCAACCTCCAGGTGGTGCTGCCGCTGGGCGAATTTGACGAAGCCACCCTGAAGCGGATCACCACCAGCGCGGCGCTGAAGGTAACGGGCACCGTGATCCCTTCGCAAGGCAGGGGTCAGCAACTGGAAGTAAAAGCGACCGCCCTCGACATTTTGGGCGACAGCGATGCCGAAAAATACCCGCTGCAGCCCAAAAAACATAGCCTCGAATTTTTGCGCGAGATCGCCCACCTGCGCTTTCGCACCAATACTTTCGGGTCGGTTTTCCGCATCAGGCATTCCCTTGCTTTCGCCATCCATACCTTTTTCAACGAGCGTGGATTTCTCTACCTGCATACACCCGTCATTACCGCCAGCGATGCGGAGGGCGCCGGTGAAATGTTCCGCGTTACCACCCTGCCCTTCGACGGCACGCCGCGCAACGACGACGGCTCGGTAAACTTTAAAGAAGACTTTTTCGGCCGCGCTACCAACCTCACGGTAAGCGGGCAACTGGAAGGCGAGCTCGGCGCCACAGCCTTCGGAGAGATCTATACCTTCGGCCCTACCTTCCGCGCCGAGAACTCGAATACCACGCGGCACCTGGCCGAGTTCTGGATGATCGAGCCGGAAATGGCTTTCTACGACCTGGAAGATAACATGAACCTGGCCGAGGCCTTTATCAAATACATCATCGGTTATGTGATGACGCACAACCGGGAAGACGTTGAATTTCTCGCGGCGCGCCTTGCCGAAGAGGAGAAATCGCTGCCGGCCGACAAACGAAGCGAAATCGGCCTGATCGAAAAGCTGGAATTCGTGCTCAACAACGATTTCCAGCGCATCACTTACACGGAGGCGATCGACATCCTGCTGCAATCACCTGCATATAAAAAGAAAAAATTCCAATATGAGGTAAAATGGGGCATTGACATGCAGAGCGAACACGAACGTTACCTCGTGGAGAAACACTTTAAAAAGCCGGTGATCGTGACCAACTATCCCGCGGCCATCAAGTCGTTCTATATGCGCCTGAACGACGACGGAAAAACCGTTGCCGCCATGGATATCCTGGCACCCGGTATCGGCGAGATCGTGGGCGGCTCCCAACGGGAAGAACGGCTCGACGTACTTACCGCCCGTATGCAGGAAATGGGCGTACCCGCCGACGAGCTTTGGTGGTACCTCGATACCCGTCGCTTCGGCACCGTGCCCCACGCCGGTTTCGGCCTCGGCTTCGAACGCATGGTACAGTTCGTTACCGGCATGGGCAATATCAGGGATGTTATTGCTTTCCCGAGAACGCCGAAGAGCGCGGAGTTCTAGCGCCTCCCTTGTGCATTCTTTCGCTTTCGGCATCTCAATGAAAATTTGTTATGGCCGAAATCAACAATGCCACAGCGGGCAAACGCCGCCCGCTGCGCGTGGACCTTACGCCCATGGTTGACCTGGGTTTCCTGCTGATCAGCTTTTTTATTTTCACTACCACCTTAACAGAAGTCAAAGAGGCCCGCTTTTACCTGCCCGCCGACGGGCCTCCTGTTACGTACGGGGCCAGTACGAGTCTTACCGTAATACCCGCAGCCAATAACCGGGTCTGGTATTTCGATGGCACATTCGACGATGCAAAAGCCAACAACCGCATCCAACAAACGGGATATGCCCTGAACAATGGCATCGGCGATATTATCCGCGCAAAACAAAAGCAACTCGAGCCACTGGGAAAAAAGAAAGAGCTCAGCATATTGATTTGTCCGTCGAAAAATTCTTCTTATGGAAATATTGTAGACCTGATGGATGAAATGCTGATCAACAAAGTGTCGAAATACGCCGTTGCCGACGATAAAAACCTGCTGGACGCATTGAGTCCCTATCTCTCGAAAAACTAATTGCCCGGATGCTCCAGGAAATAGCGGCGAACGCGTGTAACAAGGTTTTCACGAACGTTCAGGTAGAAGAGATTATAATCGCCGATGTGGTAGTTCTTCGTGCGATAAAAAATACTGCCCGGGAAATGCGGGCGGTTTACCCATAACAGGTCTTTGTGCCTTTGTGCATTGCAAACCCGCAGGAGAACGCGGTTGAAATCGCGCAATACAGACCCTCTGTTCAAATCGACGCCGGCGATTTTTTCGTCGGTGGTCCAGCTAAGCGGGTTCACCACCGCCGACTCCCTGTAAGTCGCCTGGTAATCGGGTTCGTATCCTTTCCTGAATGTTCGCCAGGTAACAAAACAGCCTGTTTGCGTAGAGTCGCGGCAAACCGGGATTTGCGCAAAGGCATCTTCTTTCACGGGAAGCCCCACGATATATGCGGCGACCAGTTGCCGCTGCAATGCTTTCCCGTCGAAAAATTCCGCGAGCAGCTTTTTTGCGTGCGTGGTTCCCTGGCTGTGAGACGCAATGATGACGGGTCGGCCGTTGTTCCTGTGATCAAGATAATATTGAAAGGCGCTCCGAACGTCGTCATACGCAAGGTCAAGCGCCGCTTTCGCCGAAAGCGTATCGGGCGTAAAATACGCCCTGATATTCGCCTGCCTGTAACGCGGCGCATATACATCATACACGTTGAAAACCGAGGCCTGGTACAGGATAGAAGAATAGTCGGTTTTATGATTGAGTGCGCTGTCTTCCAGGGAAGCATTCCATACAATCCCCCGGAAATCGGTATAAGACGTCGGGTAAATGAAAAAAACATCCACCCGGTTGTCTTTCACATAACCCGCTTTCAGCGGCTCCGGCACACTGTCTGAAGGGTCTTTCATGCCGGGCAGCGCGGCCCAGTTCCTGTTATCCGAATAATCAATGCTGCCTGGTCCGATGCGGTTTACCGGCATTGAACCACCGGCGGCCACCTGCTGGCGATTGCAGGAAAAAAACAGGGCTGCGGCGGTGAGAAATACCCATCCACGAATAAAATACATCGGCCAAAGTTAGTTCCGGCCACGCTTTCATAAATGTGAAAAATATTATACGAAAGGCGGGGCCGCACAAATTATGTGCTTCATATTTGCAGGAACCAACGCTGATAGTATGAACACCCCTCGCTCGCTGATAACACGCTCGCTGGTAGCGGCCACCCTGCTTTCCGCTTTATTGCCTTCACCGGCATTCACCGCCGGCGGCGGCCCATTGGCCCGGCTGACCGATACTACCAAAAAGGACAGCCCTGTTTATACCGACATCAAAACGCTGCCGCTCAAACCGAAGCGCAGCATTCCCCTGCAAACCACCGAAGGTTCGTGGATGTCGCTCGATATCAGCCCCGACGGAAAAACCATCGTCTTCGACCTGATGGGCGATATCTATACGATTCCCGCCTCCGGCGGAAAAGCCACCGCCGTTACCAAAGGCATCGCCTTCGACACCCACCCGCGCTACAGCCCCGACGGAAAAAAGATCCTCTTCACCTCCGACCGTTCGGGCAGCGAAAACCTGTGGATCATCGATACTGAAAAGCAGGATACCGTCGCCCTTACCAAAGACCCCGCAGCCAATTTCACCGATGCCGCCTGGACACCCGACGGCGATTTTGTGGTCTATTCCAAAGGCAAACTGATCCAGCAGCTTCATATGGTACACAAAGATGGCGGCGGCGGCATACAACTGATCGACCAGCCTGCCAGCCTCAAAACCATCGACGCGGCAGTGAGCGCCGACGGCCGGTATATTTATTACTCGCAGCGATCGGGTTCGTGGACGTATAACGCACCCATGCCCCAATACCAGGTAGGCTTGTACGATCGCAAAAACGGAAAAACGACGACCCTTACTTCACGCTACGGCTCTGCATTCACCCCGGTATTGTCCAAAGACGGAAAATGGCTGGTGTACGGCAGTCGCTATGAAGATAAAACCGGTCTTGTGCTGAGAGACCTGGCGTCGGGCGATGAAAAATGGCTGGCTTATCCCGTACAGCGCGACGACCAGGAGTCGATCGCCACTATGGGTGTTTTACCGGGTATGGCCTTTACCCCCGACAGCAAGGCCCTGCTTTGCTCTTTCGGCGGGAAAATAAAGCGCATACCCATTGACGGTAGTGCCATCACTGAAATACCATTCAGCGTGGAGGCTACGCTTGAGTTGGGGCCTATGCTCGATACAAAATATCCCGTCGATGACAGCAGCCATGCACTGGTAACGCAGATCCGCGATGCGGTTCCTTCTCCCGACGGGAAGAAACTGGCGTTCACCGCGCTTGACCGGCTCTATATAATGGACTATCCCGGGGGCACGCCGCGCCGTTTGACAAACAATGCGTTTACCGAAGCCTATCCCGCCTGGTCGCCCGATGGCAGCAGCCTGGTGTTCAGTAGCTGGACGGCAGACGGCGGGCACCTGTACAAAATCAATATCGCCGGCAAAACGGCGCCCGTGCAATTGACGAAATCACCCGCCCTGTACCAGTCGGCGGTATTCACTCCCGCGGGCGACCGCCTCGTTTTCCAGCGCTCTTCAGCGCAGGTGTACAAAAACTCTATTTCTCCCGATTACGACAATGCCGAGGAAGAGCTTTGCTGGATGCCGGCAGGCGGTGGCACTGTTACCGTTATTGACAAATGCCGGGGGCGATATAATCCGCATTTTGTAACCGGCGAGAACCGGATCTATCTTAATAGCAACGGGCAACTTTTATCAGTCAACTGGGAGGGCGCCGATGAGAAGACCATCGCCAAGGTAACAGGCATCACCACCTATGGCATCAGCAATTTCAAGAACGGCCGCCCGGTGGCGGGTGATTGCCTGCTGACCGAAGCGCAGGGCGAGGCGATGGAAATGAGCCTTCCTTCCAATGCCGCGCTCATTCGTATGTCGCCCGCCGGCAA
>JAKPBL010000252.1 GCA_029778965.1 Bacteroidota bacterium | reverse complement strand
GCTGGCGGCGGCTGAAAAACGGGCACGGTCGCAACGGCTGGGTTTATGGCGGCAGCCGCAACCCGTAGCACCCTGGGTATTCAGGAAAAAGAAAACACAGGCGGCCCCTAAATCGCCACCGCGGCAAATCGCCTACCAAACCTCGATATAATCGAGGTCCACACCCGGCTGGTTCTCTCCGTGACAGGTAATGTATATATAGTTGGTGCCTGCATTCAGATCAACCTCGCCCGTTATGACGCCCCAATCGCCGCCCTTCACCGGCCGCAGGGAAACGCTGCTGTTATCGGTTTTAACTTCCAGCACTGCAGTACTTTGCTTTTCGCTTTTGCACCTCAACCGCAACTGATGTTTTCCCGGCTTTACAACATCAACAGCGATCAGCACCGCAGACCCGTCCCGGTCCATGGCAACATAGCTGCTACTGCCGGCCGCTTTTCCAGCGGCGGTGCGCTTCCCGGCCCCATTCATCAGTGTTCCCACCTCTGCCTCGTATTTACGGGTATTGCTGGTTATTCTTATCACTTTGCACGTATGCGGAGCCAGGCTGGCTGAAAAGGCGTTTGAATAGTTTCCCAGGGGGCTATGCGACCAGAGATCATGTACCTGGTATTTTGCATTTTTCGTTAGCCCCAGCGTTGCCACAAAATCTATCTTACGCTCCTGCACGGTTTCCTCCCTGTTGAACAATCCGGCTATCCAGTCTCCGTTCGGCAGTTGCCCGATCCAGGTTGAGCTGTTGGCAATGTCATGCAGATCATTGCTGACAGGTTTTCCCGCAAACCCCAGGTCGTTCAGCGCAAGAAGTTCCTCATTCTGATAAAGCCAGGCATCCTTACCGATCGTATTAAACTGGTCTGCGATGGCAATAGGCGACCCGGTCATCGCCAGCAATGAGATATGAAATTTTTTCTCGTCTTCCGTTTGCAGCGTATTGATCCTGGTAAAGTCTCCGTCCAGCACCATCTGGTCCCGGCCGCCTATATCCGCAAATTTTACAAAGCCATCGAAGGCATTGGGATATTGCGGCCAGTTACGCTTGAACTCGCCCCTTCTTCTGTTGCTCGTGAACGTCCAGCCTCCGTCAAAACAATCGTCGCTTATCCGGATCATATCGCCGTATTTCAGTTCAGTGGCCGCGTGGTCAAAACAGTTCGGCATAACCAGGCTAAGCAACATGGTGCTGTCGGCGGCCTCCCGCATCCATTGAAGGGCTTTTCTATATTTTTCAGTGCCATAATTGTTCTCATAGTTTTCCAGGAAATCGATTCGCAGGAAATTCACTCCCATGTTCTTAAAATAGCGGATATAGCCCTGAACCCACTCCTTTGCGCCGGGCTTGTCGACATCCACCCAATGCAGTTCGATGTTAAAAGGAACAGGGCCCGTGATATCCCTGCTCCTGTAATCCGTTCCTATAACCGGCAGGTTGTTTTCATAAGCCGTCCTGGTCAGCCAAAGGGGGTTGTAATAAACACCCATTTTCATTCCCTTATCCGCAATGTATTTAGCCCAATACGCAAAGCCGTATTGCCAGTCGCTGTTGTATTTAGTGACGAACCCGTTCCCATCCAGGGTCTGGGCGCCTTCTATCCATCCATCATTGCTGATCATGTCATACCCGTATGCCTTGAAGTTTTCGTCCACCCAGTCGATGTTCTGTTTCCAGATATCTTCCGGCAGGGGCTTATTGTTTACCCAGCAATACTCGTATGCGATCCAATACCGCGGACCACTGCCGTTTTTCCTTGACTGCGGAATATCATGGTATGTCTTTTTTGCGGCCGTTCGGTGAGCCGCCTCCTGCGCATTCACCGGTAATGTGCCGTTGAACAAAATGCCGGCAACGAAAATTCGCAATAGGTGTCTTCTCATCTGTGAATATTTATTTGTAACCCGGTTCAGCATTTCTAATAACCGGGGTTTTGTACCAGGTTGGGGTTGGCGTCCAGTTGTTCTTTAGGAACAGGATAAAGCTGGCGGAAGGCTTCGTCGGTATACGGCTTGAAAATAGTGGGATCGTTGTACCGCCCGAACCTGATTTTATCAGACCGTCTCCAGCCTTCCATGAAAAGTTCGCGGCCTCTCTCATTCATCAGTTTTTCTGCATCGAGGCTGCTGAACGGATCCACTCCTGCCCGCTGCCTGAACAGGTTTACGAGCTGAACCGATTCTGCGTTTGCCGGGTTTAGTCTCCAAAGCGCT
>JAKPBL010000250.1 GCA_029778965.1 Bacteroidota bacterium | reverse complement strand
GTGCTTGGCGGGAAACAGAAATATCCGCTTGGCGGGAAACAGAAATACCCGCTTGGCGGGAAACAGAAATACCCGCTTGGCGGGAAACAGAAATACCCGCCGGGCATGAAACAGGCTGCACGCGCTCGCAATCACCGTCAAAACCCGATCGCATTGCCACCATCCACGCGTATGCTTGTTCCCGTTATATACGCCGCTGCCGGTGAAACCAGGAAAAATGCTGTTTCGGCAATATCCTCGGGTTTGCCCATATATCCGATGGAGGTGCGGCCCAGTGCCTTTGCCTTTCGTTCGGGGTCGCTGTTCAGGGCCTTGTCTGTCATGTCGGTAACAATAAAGCCGGGCGCTATCGCATTTACCCGGATGCCCTGGGCCGATAATTCTGACGCCATGGCGCGCGTCAGCCCCTCTATGGCGGTTTTGGAAGCAGAATAGGCGATCACTTTGGGCAGACCATAATAGGCAGCCATGGAACTGATGTGAATGATGCTTCCGCCACCCTGGGGCAGCATTTTTTTGATCACCTCGCGCGACAGTACAAACACCGCGGTCAGGTTGGTATTGATCACCCGTTGAAACTCTTCGTCGGTCACCTCGGTGAACGGTTTTTTCTGGTTAACGCCTGCATTGTTGACCAGTATGTCGATACGGCCGTAGTCGGCGTGTATCTTGTCGACCAGTGCCGGGATGGAAGCCAGGTCGGCCACATCGGCCTGCACGGCAGCGCCGTTATCGCCCAGGATATCTTTTGCCCTGGCCAGCTTTTCTTCATCACGGCCAAGTACAACCGTAAATATGCCGTTTTGCGAAAACTTGGTCGAAATGGCCAGGCCGATACCGGAAGCGCCGCCGGTAACAATGGCGACACGGGAAGGAGTAGCAGACATCATTTTTGATTTAGTCTTGCAATCTAACTATTATAAATTATTTTAGTTGTTCTCAACAGATATGCATATGCCTGCAAGTTATTTTATGAACCAGACGATGCGCTGGTACGGTCCCGATGATGTGGTGAGCCTGGCCGATATACGGCAGGCCGGTTGTTCGGGTGTGGTGACTGCCCTGCACCAGGTGCCCGTCGGCGCGGTGTGGACAAGAGCTGCTATCAGCGAAAGAAAAGCGATGATCGAAGCGGCGGGCATGCAGTGGAAGGTGGTGGAAAGCCTGCCGGTGCACGAAGACATTAAAAAGGGAAAGCCTGCTCGGGAACAGTGGATGGCAAATTATAAAGAAAGTCTTGCGAACCTTGCTGCCGAGGGCATCGAGGTGGTTACTTATAATTTTATGCCGGTGCTCGACTGGCTCCGTACCGACGTTTCTTATACATTGCCCGACGGTAGCAAGGCCCTGTATTTCGACCGGCGCGCTTTTATCATTTTCGATGTTTTCCTGCTGCAGCGCCCCGGTGCGGAAAAGGAATACGGCGAGGCCGAGCTGGCGGCGGCCCGCCGGCAGTTTGAAGAAAACGATGCAGCCGCCAACGAGGCGATCTTCCGGAACTGTATGCTGGGTTTGCCCGGCAGCAAGGTTGCATTTACCCGCGAACAGGTGCTGCAGGAACTGGAAGGCTATGCAGGTATTGGTGCGGCACAACTGAAAAATCATCTTTTCTTTTTCCTGCGCGAGGTAGTGCCGGTGGCCGCGGAGTTGGGCCTGAAGATGGCCATTCACCCCGATGATCCGCCGTACCCGGTACTGGGGCTGCCGCGTATTATGAGCACCGCCGCCGATATCGACGACCTGGTGAGCGCCG
>JAKPBL010000248.1 GCA_029778965.1 Bacteroidota bacterium | reverse complement strand
CAACTACAAGATCGAGATCTACCACAACGGCTTCAAAATCGGTGAAGGTACCCGCGAACTGAAAAAAGGTGGCCTGTTCGGTTAATCAACCCGACTGGTAAACCAGATAACTTATAATAAAGCAGCCGGCTCAGGTTTGAGCCGGCTGCTTTATTATATGATGCACCGGGTATCACAATATGATGCACCGGGTATCACGGTGAAGATCGGGCCCCGCTGCTGGCAGCGAGGATCGATGGCGGCTAAGCCACCGTGGCTTTCTGCCCGTTCGCCCGACAAAAAGCTGCCCGGCAGCATACCAGCCATGAAAAAGCCGGCCCCTGCGGGCCGGCGCTAAATAAGATCAGGTGTTATGTTAAAAGGTATAACGGGCAGACACACCCACATTGCCACCGTCGACCGAACGATATTTCCAACCACCGTAGTTAGGGCCGTCGTAAGGATCAACCAGTCCGAAGGTCGGGCGAAAATCGGCCGAAACATTCAGCGGTATATTTCCGAATTTATAATCGACGCCGCCTGTGGGAAACAATCCCAATCCGAAACCGCGGTAGTAGTCTTTATTGGAAAAAGAATTGTACGCAGCTACACCGCCGCCGATATACCATTGCAGCCCCTGCACCGGCTTAATGGGAAAATGATGCTGGTAGGCTGCAGAAAAGGCGAGGGTGGCCCACCTGACATCGGCATAGCTGTGCGGGCGAATGCCCAGGTTCAGTTCAATGGCGCCATGGGTGGATATAAATGTCTTGTAAGAGGCAGATGCAAGGTCATAATAACCCGAACTCAAACGGATACCGATACCACGTTCATACGTGCTTCCGTCTTGCGCGCTGGCCATCGTTGCAAATGCAGCAACGGCTGCTAAACTCAAAAAGAATCTTTTCATAAAACAATTTTGATCCGGCAAAGCTACAATCCGTTTAATTAACGATTGGTTAAAGGATGGCCCGCAGACCGGCGCGTCCGATATGAATGATCCGGGTATCGCCCGGCTTGCGCCCTTCGTATTGTACTGACATTTCAAGGTTCCTGCCAAGCCTTTTTGTAAGGTCGAGCGACCAAAGCAGGTTCCTGCCCGGCTGCAGGCCGTCAAGCATCACATAACTGACCGTGCTGTTTGTCGCATAGGGATAACTGATGGTATTGTAGGTAAACTTGGCTTCTACCACCGCATTCTGCAGCATATTGTATTTTACCCGTGTGTCAACGGCATGCGACCGGTACTGCTCACGTTCGCCTTCCCTGTTGCTCCGCGTAGTGTAACGATAACCGCCCGAAGCGCTGAAATTGCTGTTATGGGTGAAGGTAAGCCGCGGCTCCGCCGACGAAAACACAATCGCATAGTTCCGGTTCTCAAACTGGCTGCTGGCGGTTTCCAGGCTGTTCCGCCCGGTTCGCTCAATGGTTTCAACGCTGAGCTTGCGGGTAATGTTCCAGCGGGTACGCAGCTTCCAGTCGCTCTGCTCCCTTCCTTCCAGCCCGTAGGTCAGCAATATCTTGCCGCGGTTGCGGGTATTGCTTATATCGAATCCCCATACGGTACTGGTGCTGCGATAGGCAAAGCTGTTGACCCAGGTGCTGGTCAGCGAAATCAGGGTGGTGTCATTGAGGTGCTTGCTGAACGGATTGAATTGGGTAACGCCATCGAACAACTGCTTTCGGTTCAGTTGCATCGACGATTGCAGGCTGAGCCTGGCGGCAAACCGCTGCCACCTGTTGGCTGTTTTCATATCGATCGCGTTCCGCGGACTAAACAGAAAGCTATAGTTGAAGCTGTTGTAGCTGGCTTTCACAAACTCGTTGGTGGGCGTATATATGCGGATGAACTTTTTCTGATCGGGAAACTGGGCAATCTCAAACTCATTCAACTGCTGGATACCGTCGTTGTTGTAATCAAACCAGGCATATTCCC
>JAKPBL010000229.1 GCA_029778965.1 Bacteroidota bacterium | reverse complement strand
CTGCTTGTGTATCTCCTGCTGCAGCAACTGCTCCTGCAATCGCCTTGTTTCGGTGATGTCTTCGCACGAGCCGATCATGCGCATCACCCGCCCGTCGTCGGCATACAGGCAATAGGCCTTATCGCGCACATAGGCATACTGGCCGTTCGATTTCAGGAACCGGTACTCTTCCGTAAACAACCCTCTTTCTTCTCCCGACGTGAATTTGCTTATCCGGCTGATCACCCTTTCGCGGTCGTCGGGGTGTATCTTGTTTTCCCAGTTCATCGACATGCCGGGGTAAAACTCTGACGGGTAGCCGAAAATGGTTTTAAAGCCTTCTCCCCAGTACGATACCTGCTCTTCGGCATCCCAATCCCAGATGGCTTCATTGGCGGCGCGTGTGGCCAGGATATACCGTTCGTTGCTGATATGCAGCTTTTCGGCCGCCTGCCTGTTCTCGAGCACAATCGCAAAAATACGCAGGGCGCGGTTTACCGCCATGATCTCTTCGGGGCGGGGGCCCCGGCTTTCGGTGAAATAAAAGGAGAACACGCAGAGCACGTCGTTGGCAGAACTGATCAGCGGTGTTGACCAAACGGCCTGGATACCGGCCGTGGCTGCCTGCGCTTTCGTAAAGGGGTGCAGATCACTGTTCGCGATGCTGGTAATGCCCACCGGGCTGCGCGTTTCGACCGCCCGGCCCACGGAACTGAAGCGGGGATCGAGCTGCGACATCTGTACAAACTCCCGGTAGCGGTCATCGGGTAAGCCATAAGCGGCGAGCAGCACCACTTCCTGCGTATTGCTTTTTACCAGCCGCATCGATGTGTGGGTGCCGCGCAGCAATACTTCCAGCCGCTCCAGCAGCACCTGCGCCATCGACGACACGGTAGCCGTTGCCACGGCATTCATTTCCAGCAACTCTTTCTCCAGTTGCAGCAGGCTTTCCTGGTATTTCTTTTCGGTGCCGTCGCGGAAATAAATGAAAAGCCCTTCTTCAAAAGGAAAGGCGCTTACCTCGAACCAGCGGTTGAGCGATTCTACCCATTGCTCGTAACGGGTGGTTTTATTTTCGGCAATAGCCAGGTTGATATAATGATAGCTGTCTGATATGCGCGCATTGGGAAGAAGGTCCCAGATGCTTTCACCCACAGCCAGGCCTGCATTGTCTTTCAGCAATTCGGAGGCAACGGCATTGAACATGGTTATGCGCAGGTCGCGGTCGGTCGAAATGAAGCCGTCGGTAATGCTGTGCAATACACTGGTGATGCGGTCGCTGTACTGCTTCAGCGTGTTTTCAATCTCGATATACTCGCCGATATCGCGCAGGCTGAGCAAAATGCCTTTGATATTGGGGTCGTGCAACTGGCTTTGGCCTTTCATTTCCATCCAGCACCAATGCCCCCTCGCGTGCCTGATACGCAGCGGCAATACCTGTTCCTGCACCGTACCGGTGGCCAGGGTATTGATCACCCGGTTAAAGGCGGAAAGGTCGTCGGGATGCACCTGGTTGCTGCAATATTCACCGAGCAGGTCCGACTGGCCATATCCCAATATGGTCTCCAGGCTGGGCGTGGCATATCCCAGTTTTCCTTTTGCATCGGTTACGAAAACGATGTCGAGCGAATTGCGGAACAGCGTTCGGAACCATTCTTCGCTTTGCCGCAGTTGCTGCTCGGCAATTTTTCTTTCGGATATGTCGCGCGAGATGGTTTGCACATAGATCGTCTCTTCCTGGTCGACGATCGGCTGGGGCACGGTTTCGAGCCAGATATAGTGGCCTTCCTTGTGCAGGAAACGATAGCGGAGAACCCCGGGGTGGCGGCGTTCCGTGAGAAGAGAGCTAATGACCTCCTGGTTCATGCCGGCTGCATCGTCGGGATGATAGAACTCATGCGGAAACCGGCCCACCAGTTCATCGGGCTCATAGCCCAGCAGCGACCTGGCCGAAGAAGACACATAGATGTATTCCGTATCGGGCAGGTGCAGGCAGATCACATCGCGCGCATGCTCCGACAAAAAGCGGTACATGGCTTCGCTTTTCGCGAGGGCCTGCTGCGCCTGCCGCTGGCGGCTCATATCACGGGCGGTAACATGCGTGCCTGCCACTTCGCCGTCGCGGTAAATAAGACGCGAACTGATCTCAACAGGCAATCGCCGCCCTTCACTGGTGATATACTCCGCTTCGTACACCGTGGTTTTGACCTGGCCGCTTCTTTTAAGCTGCTCCTGTTTTACCACTTCCGGCAATTTTTCAGGCGCAAACAAGAAGTGCGACGACTTTCCCAGCAGTTCCTTTTCCGTATAACCGAGCAATTCGCTCACCCGGCGGTTTATCGACAGAATGGCGCCGCGGTTATCGAGAATATAAATGATGTCGATCGCGTTCTCAAAGAGATCGCGGTAGCGCTCCTCGCTTTCGCGCAGGCTGATCTCCAGCTTACGCTGGCTGCTGACATCGATGATGATGACCAGCATACCCACGATCTCGGCTTCGGGCGAAAAAATAGGCGTGAACCGGCAGGTGTACCGGCAGCCCGCCGGCAATTCATATTCAGTTTGCTGCGAGCATTTGGTCCGGATGGCTTCCTGGTAGGTGCCCAACAGCAAATCGGCCAGCGGCGCCATACAGGCGCGTACAAAGTCATGCAGGCTTTTACCGAGAAACTCGGTAGGCGCCACGAAAAGCTTTTTGGGATCGCGCGTCCAGTAATTGCGGAAGCGCCCGTCTCTGTCCAGCTCAAAAACAATGTCGTGAAAGGAGGCCACGATCAGCTCCAGTTCTTTCAGGCGACCCGACAAACGGTCGCGGTCTTCAGCAGGGAAACCATACCAGTACAGGGTTTGATCGTGCGGCACAATGGTCCAGTACACCGGCAAAAGGCTTTGCTCTTTAACGCGAACGAAGGCCCGGAAGCAAATTGGCTCACCGGTTTGAAAAGCCGTATGCAGGGCGATATTGGCGTTGCCGTCTACCTGCAGCAATGCATCGAGCCTGATATTACCCGGGTCCATCTGGCAGCCCGACAATTGCTGCAATGACC
>JAKPBL010000203.1 GCA_029778965.1 Bacteroidota bacterium | reverse complement strand
GAAACAAAGGAGAACCTGAAACGGTGGACGATCCTGCTCATGGAGAAACGGCTCACCACGGCAGACTTTGAATGGCTTGTGCTGAGCCAGAAAGATCTTGCTGAAATGCTTGCACTTAAACAGGCAGGCCTTTCTGTCATACGCATCCAGCAGTTCCGCGACAGCCTGCTCAACCTGGTAGTTGATACTGTTTTCGGCTTGATCAAAATTTGAAAATATCGAATCATGCGAATACTTAGCGCTTTAGCGGCAGGCTGCCTTTTACTAACGGCCTGCAATAACCGAAAAAAAGCCGACCTGCTGGTCGTCAACGCCCGCATTTACACAGTCGACAGCAGCTTCAGCATCGCAGAGGCCATGGCCGTTAAAGACGGAAAGATACTTGCTACCGGTTCCAGTGCTGCTGTTGAAGAGCAGTACAACGCTCCTGAAAAGCTCGACGCCGGCGGCAAGGCCATCTTTCCCGGCTTCATCGACGCGCACGCACATTTTTACCAATATGGCCTTGGCCTGCAAACGGCCGACCTTACCGGCACCACCAGTTGGCAGGCAGCCCTCGATACGCTGGCTGCGTTCGGCAAAACGCACCCGGATGGCTGGCTGATTGGTCGCGGCTGGGACCAGAACGACTGGAGTAATAAATCCTTTCCCGACAATACCGAGCTTAACCGGCTGTTTCCCGGCCGCCCCGTACTGCTATCGCGTATCGACGGCCACGCCGCCATTGCCAACGAACACGCCTTGTCGCTCGCCGGCCTCAAACCAGGCGCTGCGCTTACCGGTGGTGAAGTAATGGTAAAGAACGGCAAACTGACGGGATTGCTGATCGACAATGCCGTTGACCTTGTTGCCAACCATATTCCTGATCCGGGCTCCGATATGATCGCCAACTCCCTGCAGCAGGCGCAAAGCAATTGTTTTGCGGTGGGGCTTACCACGGTTGATGACTGCGGGTTGATGGCCCCTACCATTGAAACCATCGACTCGCTGCAAAAAGCCGGGATACTGAAAATGCGCGTTTATGCCATGCTGAGCGATGTGGCTTCCAATTACGAATGGGCTTTTCGCAAAGGCAAATGGAAAACCGACCGGCTCAATGTGCGCAGCTTTAAAATATATGGCGATGGCGCGCTGGGCTCGCGCGGCGCCTGCCTGCTGGCCCCCTATACAGACCGGCCCGGCTATTATGGTTTTCTGCTGAGCCAGCCGGCCCACTTTGATTCAGTTGCAGCCCTGCTGTACGAGAAAGATTTTCAGATGTGCACCCATGCCATCGGCGATAGCGGCAACCGCACCATCCTGCGGGCATATGCAAAATACCTGCAGGGAGCAAACGACCGCCGCTGGCGCATCGAGCACGCGCAGGTGATATCACCCGACGACTTTGCCAAATTCGGAGCTTATAATATCATCCCGTCGGTGCAACCTACCCAGGCCACTTCCGATATGTACTGGGCGGCCGACCGCCTCGGCGCGGCGCGCGTAAAAAATGCCTATGCGTATAAACAGTTGCTGCAGCAGAACGGTTGGGTCGCGTTGGGGACCGACTTCCCGGTGGAAGACATCTCCCCCTTTAAAACCTTTTATGCCGCCGTGGTACGGAAAGATGCGGCTGGCTTTCCGGAAAACGGCTTTCAGACCGAAAACGCGCTGAGCCGCGAAGCAGCCATCCGCGGCATGACCATCTGGGCAGCCCGGGCCAACTTCGAAGAAACCGAAAAAGGCAGCCTCGAAGCGGGCAAGCTGGCCGATTTTATTTTGCTCGACAACGACCTGATGACCGCGCCTGCCGACCAGCTTTTGCAAACCAGGGTGATGCGCACCTACCTGGGGGGCGAACCGGTGTTCATACGCTGACAGGGTTTTTTCTTACCTTTGCCCGATGACCAACAAGGCTAAAACGATCCGGGTAGCCGTTCTCGATCTCTACGAAGGCGCAGAGAACCAGGGTATGCGATGCATTCGCGATATCCTTCGCCAATACGGCGCAGCACATGCCGTAGCACTTAGCTGGGATGAATTTGACGTGCGCCAGCTCGGCCAGGTGCCCGGCCTCGACTATGATCTGTATATTTCAACCGGTGGCCCCGGTAGTCCGCTCGACAGCGAAGGCAGCGACTGGGAAAACGCTTATTTCGGCTGGCTGCAATCAGTAGAGGCATACAATGCCGATCCCTCTCATGTCAATAAGAAATATGTTTTCTTCATCTGCCATTCTTACCAGCTCGCCTGCCGCTACTTTAATATAGCCAAGGTGGCGCCCCGTAAATCGACCGCTTTCGGTGTGTTCCCCGTGCACATGCTGCCCGCGGGCGAAAAAGAGCCGGTGTTTCACAACCTGCAGGATCCGTTTTATTCGGTCGATAGCCGCGACTTCCAGGTCATACAGCCTGACCACCACAAGATCAAAGAACTCGGCGCCAAGATATTGGCGATAGAAAAAGAACGGCCGCATGTGCCCTTCGAGCGGGCGGTCATGGCCGTTCGTTTCAATCCTTATATGATCGGCACGCAATTTCATCCCGAAGCCGATGCCCAGGGCATGAGCATGTACCTGCAGCGTGAAGACAAGAAAGAAACCGTTATCAAAAACCACGGCTTCGAAAAATGGCGCAGCATGATCGAGCATCTGAACGATCCCGATAAAATCCGGTGGACCT
>JAKPBL010000197.1 GCA_029778965.1 Bacteroidota bacterium | reverse complement strand
ATTGGCGTTGTCTTCCATAAGCATCATCCGGCAAACGATCTCCTGCGTGCGGTGCTGGAAAGGCAGTTGGCTGAAATACAGCCGCTTCACCAGTCCCAGTTGCTCATCGGGCGTCACTTTCATACTATTGTCGAGCCAGAAAGTGTCAATTTTGCTGATGGCCGTTTTGCCAAAGCCCTTGCCATATCCCAGCGTGTCGATCCAATGCTGCATCAGCGGCTGGCCGATGCGCCGCGCCAGTTCCTGGAACCACGGTACGGCCGACAGCCGGAAAGCCCGGTACATGCTCAGGTCCTGGTTCCAGTCGGCAACCGGCCGGCTGATACCATCCCATGGAATCACGGTGCTGTCGTCTTTTACCACACCTGTTTCCAGGCCGATCAGCGAATTCACGACCTTAAAGGTCGATGCAGGCAGCCAGGCGCTGTCGCGGAACCGGTGCCTGTCGGTTACCGTAAAGCTTCCCTGACCGTTGTCGAACAGGCCGAAAACGCCCTCTACCCGGTGTTCTGTAAAAAAAGCATTCAGGTCGGGGCGTTCGTCTACATTATTAGGGCTGCACGAAACCAGCCAGCAGGTCAAAACAGCAAACAACAATACCAGTCGCATGAAATTCATTTGTGGCGCAAAGTTAGGTAGTTTTGTTCCATGAGTTTTCGTATCAACGCCGGCGCTCATGCCGGTATTTCGCTCGTGTACCTGCACGACGATGCCACCCGCACCGAGATTGCTGTTGCTCCTGCCTACGGCGCCTTGCTACATGGCTTTTCCTTTCCGGTGCAGGGCATCGCCCATCAGCTTATCGACAACTATCTTGACAAGACCGATATAGACCGGCAGCTCGCCAGCAGCTTCAAAAGCAGTAAACTTTCGCCCTTTCCCTGCCGCATCCCCGACGGCCGGTATCACTTCAATAACAAAGATTACCAATTCGAAAAGCTGTTTCCCGACGGAACGGCCATACACGGCCTGCTGTTCAACAAGCCATTCGCCGAAACAGGTAAAACGGTAACCGACTTTATGGCCTCGGCGCAATTCAGCTATGCCTACCGGGCCGACGACAACGGCTATCCGTTCAGTTACGATTGCCAGATTGATTATACGCTTTTCGCCAACCGGCTGTTGCAAATAAAAACGAACCTTACCAACCGGGGCGATGGTCCCATACCCATGGCAGATGGCTGGCATCCTTATTTCAGCCTCGGCGGAAAGGTGGATGAGTACCGGCTGCAATTCGCGGCAGAAGGCATGCTTGCGTTTGATGAGAAGCTGATTCCTACAGGCCATGTGTTACCGGTAGACGATTTCAGAACGGGCCTTGCGGTAGGCGACCGCCTGCTCGACAATTGCTTCGTGCTGGACCCGCGTGCGGGCAATCCCGTTTGCGTGCTTACCAATCCCGGCAACGGGATCTCGATATCGTTTGAAACCGACGGGCAATACCCCTACCTGCAACTGTATATCCCACCGCATCGCCGCAGCATAGCCGTTGAAAATTTAACGGCGGCGCCCAATGCGTTCAACAACAAGATCGGTCTTATTACCCTGGCGCCGGGCGAAAGCCGCGCCTTTACCGTGTATTACCGGGTAAATACGAATGAAAGAGCTTAATTTGTCAATTCATACCTGAACAGTTATTATGCATAAAATAAAACTACTGGCCGCCGCCGTCGTGGCCCTCGGCTTTACCGCCTGCATCACTATCGACGAAGAGGTTAATATCAACGCAAACGGTACCGGCAGCATGCGTGTTCATTCCGATATGGGAAAAATGTTCGAGATGCTGAAAAGCTTCGCCGGCGAGGAAGACCTGAAAAAAGAAGGCATGGACAAAAAAATGGATACTACCATTTACATGAAAGACCTGGTCGATACCGCCAGTGGCATGTCGGCGCAGGACAAGGCCCTGCTGCGCGACGGCTCCCTTAAACTGAAGATGAACATCGAACAAAATCTCTTCGATGTGGACATGAGCTACCCGTTTAAAAACGTTAACGACGCCAATAAGCTATATACGGCAATGAACAAGGGCGGCGGGCTCAGCAGTCTTATGAAAGGCCTCAACCAGGGCAGTTCTGAAGAGGGCGGTTCGGGCGGCTTCGATAAGATCGGCGGCATGTACGACGTCACCATCACCGACGGCGAATACAGCCGCGTGCTCAACAAGGCCCGTTACGACAGCGTAATGAACGATCCGCGGCTGCAGGAATCGAAAGGCATGATGTCGATGATGGGCGATATGGCCATGAACCTGACGGTAAAACTGCCGCGTGCGGTAAAATCAGTAAGCAACCCGAAAGCTGTGTTGTCTGCCGATAAGAAATCGGTTAGCCTGCCCGGCGATATCATGGTGGCCCTCGATTCACCCAAAACCCTTGAAATCGTTATCCGTTACTGATGCGATGGCCGGGCTGGCTCAGCGGATACCTGGCGTGTGTGCTGCTGCACCTGCTTTCCCTGGCTTTCGGATGGGAATGGCTTCGCTACGCCAGCAAGCCCCTGCTGATGGCGATTCTGCTGCTTGCAGGGTCACGACCATGGGTAAACGCGGCGTTGTTCTTTTCGTGGCTGGGCGATGTTTTCCTGATGGGTGCGGGTGATCTGTATTTTATGGCGGGACTGTCGTCGTTTTTACTGGCGCATATCTGCTATATCGTTTTCTTTTACCGCCGGCAAACACGGCCAGCGACCACCGGCCGGTGGAACCTGTATGCACTTGGCGGCATGGGCCTCTATGTGGGGTTGTTTTATTTTTTCCTGGCACCGCATCTCAACAATATGCTCAAACTGCCTGTTTTCGTATATGCATGCGTGATAGCCATTATGTTTGTGCTCTCCCGGCGCATGGGCAATTATTGTTGGACGGGCGCCGCGCTTTTCCTGTTGTCAGACAGCCTGCTGGCGATAAACAGCTTTGTTCGTCCCCTGCCGGCAGCGTCTTTTCTTATTATGGTCACCTACGCGGCCGCACAACTCCTGATAGTATGGGGTTGTTTGCCACAAAATCAACGTTATGGTACAAACTGATTTTTTAGTAATTGGTTCGGGTATCGCCGGACTCACCTACGCCCTCAAAATGGCCCGCCGTTTTCCCGATCGCCGCGTTACGGTGGTTACGAAGGCGGCGGCCGACGAAACCAATACCAAATATGCACAGGGTGGCGTGGCCGGCGTAACCGATTTTGAGAACGACAGCTTTGAAAAACACATCAACGATACGCTGATCGCCGGCGATGGACTATGCAATCAAAAGGTGGTGGAGATCGTAGTCAAAGAAGGTGTGGACCGCATCGGCGAAATAATCAGGTGGGGCGCAGAATTTGACAAAGACCCCGATGGCGATTATAACCTGGGGCGCGAAGGTGGCCATAGCGAGTTCCGCATCCTGCACCACAAAGACGTTACCGGCCGCGAAATGGAACGCGCGCTGCTGGAGCAGGTGCAACTGCTTCCCAATATCGAGTTCATGAAGCACTGGTTTGTGGTGGAGATCATAACCCAGCACCATCTCGGCTACCTGATAACCAAGAGTACGCCCGATATTGAATGTTACGGGGTATATGCCCTTGATACCAATACGAATAAAGTGGAAACCATACTGGCCGGTGTTACCCTGCTGGCTACCGGCGGCAACGGCCAGGTGTATCGCACCACTACCAATCCGTCGGTGGCCACCGGCGACGGCGTGGCGATGGTGTATCGCGCCAAAGGAAGAGTGGAAAACATGGAGTTCATCCAGTTCCACCCCACCGCATTGTTCGAGCCGGCGGTCGGCGGCCAGGCTTTTCTCATCACCGAAGCAGTACGGGGTGACGGCGGCATACTCCGCAACAAGAAAGGAGAGGCTTTTATGGAACGGTACGATCCGCGCAAAGACCTTGCCCCGCGCGACGTAGTGGCACGCGCCATCGACAGTGAAATGAAGATTACCGGTACCGAACATGTATGGCTCGACTGCCGGCATATGGACCAGCAGAAATTTATTCATCACTTTCCCAACATTTACGAAAAATGCCTGTCGATCGGTATTGATGTCAGCCAGCAGATGATACCGGTAGCCCCCGCTGCGCATTACAGTTGCGGTGGCATCAAAACCGATGAATGGGGCCGCACCTCGATTCGCCATCTCTATGCCGCCGGCGAATGTGCCTCCACCGGCCTTCACGGCGCCAACCGGCTGGCCAGCAATTCCCTGCTGGAAGCGATGGTATTCGGGCACCGGGCCTTTGAGCATGCTGCCAGCACCATTCCACAGCAGATAGCGCCCGGGCGCATTCCTGACTGGGACACTGCCGGTACCACCGATCCCCGGGAGATGATCCTTATTACCCAGAGCCTTAAGGAGCTGCAGTTACTGATGAGCGATTATGTCGGCATCGTAAGAACCAATGTGCGCCTGGAACGGGCGATGAAACGCCTCGATCTGTTATGGGCCGAAACCGAACAATTGTACCAATCGACCACCGTTTCGCCGCAACTGGGTGAATTGCGCAACATGATCACCGTTGCCTACCTAATCGTAAAGGGAGCGCAGCTTCGGAAAGAAAGCCGTGGTCTGCACTTCAACACCGACTATCCTGAAAAAAGCGTTTTACTGCAAAATATTGTGCTGTAGTACCGTATTTCCCGAAGTGCAATTAGGGTGTTTTTCTCCCGGCTGTACAATTTGAATATGTCATAGCACCGATTACATTTGTCAACCAAGCTTCTATGTACTACCTCGTTTATGGCCTACTATACGCCATGTCATTGCTGCCGATACAAATATTGTACGGCATCGGCAGCTTTGCCGGCTGGCTGCTGTTCCGGGTTTTCGGCTACCGAAGGGAGGTGATCACAAACAATCTGGCGAGGGCTTTTCCGGATAAAAGTGGGGAAGAAAGGGCCCTGATCCGCAAAAAGTTCGAGCGGAATTTCACCGACACCTTCATCGAGGTCGTGAAATCCATTTCCTGGCCTGAAAGCACCATCAAAAAGAGGATGACGGGTAATTTTGAGCTGATCCATGAACTCTATGAAAAAGGCCTGAGCTGCCAGGTTCACCTGGGTCATAATTTCAACTGGGAATTATTGAACCTGGCCTATGGCTACTATGCCGGAGGCATGCCCTTGCTGACCGTATATATGCCGCTGCACAACAAAGTGATGGATCGTATATTCAGAAAGCTGCGCAGCCGGTCGGGCAATATACTGTTGCCGGCCACGAATATGCGGGCGGCTATGATGCCCTACCGGAATTCGCAATATGCGCTGGCGCTGGTCGCCGACCAGGTGCCGGGTAATACGCATTCGGCCTGGTGGCTGCGGTTCTTCGATACCCCGACCCCCTTTATACCCGGACCCGAGAAAGGCGCCAGGGCCGGGAACATACCGGTAGCCTTTGCGCAGGTGACAAAGGTGAAACGGGGGTATTACCGGGTTGAGATTACCCTGGTCACTGAAAACCCCGCCTCGTACCCGCCCGGGGAGCTCACCAGGATGTACCGCGATTACCTGGAAAAAACCATGCGGCAGCATCCCGACATGTGGCTGTGGAGCCATCGCCGGTGGAAACATGCCTGGAATTCCTCCTATGCCAGCCAATGGATCGATACTACGCCCATTCCGACCGTTCCCTGAAAACCTGTTTTTTCAGACATAAAAACGACAACATGGATGCGTTTAACGTAGTACTGGTCGAAGACCACACGCTGATGAGAAAGGGGCTTATCAAAACGGTGCAGGCATTTGAATCTTACAACGTGCAGTTCGAAGCGGCCAATGGAAAAGAGATGATCGAAAAACTCGATCCGGCACACCTGCCCGACCTTGTATTGATGGACATCAACATGCCCGAGATGGATGGTTACAGCACCACGAGCTGGCTGAAAAGGACCTTTCCGAACATTCGCACCCTCGCGCTTTCGGCCTATGACACCGAAAACGCCATCGTACGCATGTTTAAAGCAGGCGCACGCGGGTTTATCATGAAATACTGCGATCCCGCCGATCTTAAAAAAGCAATGGACTCCCTGATCCAAAAAGGATATTATTACTCAGACATAGTCACCGGGCGGCTCATCCACGCCGTGAACCGGTATGAAGATGATGATACAGCAACCGGTGGCAATCCATTATCCGTGCTGAATGACCGGGAGCTGGAGTTCCTTCGCCTGGCCTGCACGGAAATGACGTATAAGGAAATTGCCGGGAAAATGTACCTGAGCCCGCGAACCATCGACGGCTACCGCGACTCGTTGTTCGATAAGCTGCAGCTCAAAACCCGCGTGGGGCTGGTGACTTTCGCCATCCGCAACGGGCTGGTAACCGTATAGACACCGGCTGCTCAGTTCAGCAGGCTGGCTTCTTTTTCTATGGGGATGCCTTGCTGTTCCTTGATTGCCTTCCAGCCGCCGGAAACATTGCGCAGGTTGTGAATGCCCTGGCGTTTGAGGAGGCTGGCGGCTATGATGCTGCGATACCCCCCGGCACAATGGAGGTAGAGGTTGTGCTGGTCTTCCAGGTTAGCCATGCTGGCGGGATCGTTCAGGTCACCCAACGGAAGGTTCAAAGCGCCCGTTATATGCCCTTCGCCATATTCGGCCGGCTTGCGAACATCCAGCACCATCAGGTGGGGGTCGTGCGGCAAATCCATCGCCAGCTCGTCGGCTTCCACGTCGATGATCATATCGGTTGGCTTTCCGGCCGCCAGCCAGGCAGCAAAGCCACCGTCGAGGCAACCTTCTATTTTATCAAATCCTACCCTGGCCAACCGCACCACCGATTCTTCTTCCTTTCCCGGTTCGGTTACCAGGAAAAGCGGCTGGTCGAATGATAGCAGGCTGCCGGCCCATTCAGCGAAACGGCCATCGAGCCCGATACTGATGGCACCGGGAACAAAACCGCTTGTGAACAGGGCAGAGGGCCTTGTATCCAGCACGATGGCGTCTCCCCGCTGCAGACGTTGCGCCAGGGCGTCGGGACTGATTTTTCGCAGCCCTTTTTCCAATATTGTTTCGAGGGCGTGATACCCTTCTTTGTTGATGCGGGCGTTAATGGGGAAATATTGCGGCGGCGTATCCAGGCCGGTGGTTACCTGCCTGATAAAGCTGTCGCGGTCGGCGGCCTGAAGCGCGTAGTTGGCCTGCTTCTGCTGGCCGACGGTGCTTTGGGTTTCGGGACCCAGTTGCTTGCCGCAGGCGCTGCCGGGGCCATGGGCCGGGTACACGATGACCTGGTCGGGCAACGGCAGGATTTTCTGCTGCAGGCTGTCGAACAGCATCCCTGCCAGTTCTTCTTTCGAGAGATTGCCGCTGCTGAGGTCGGGACGCCCCACGTCTCCCACAAACAGGGTATCGCCGGTAAAAATGGCGTACGGCGCATCCTTTTCGTCACGTAACAGGTAACACGACGATTCAATCGTATGCCCCGGCGTGTGGAGCACTTCAATCGACAAACCGCCCACGCGGAAGCGTTCGCCGTCTTTCGCCACAACGATAGGATACCTGGTGACCGTATCGGGACCGAATACAATCGGAGCGCCCGTTGCCTTGCTCAGGTCAAGATGGCCGCTGATGAAGTCGGCATGGAAGTGAGTTTCAAAAATGTATTTGATCGATGCTCCCCTGCTTTCCGCCAGCGCGAGGTAGCTGTCAACATCCCGCAAAGGATCAATAACAGCCGCTTCGCCCTCGCTTTCAATATAGTAGGCGGCTTCCGACAAACAGGGGGTGTATAGTTGCTGGATAAACAAGGGAATAGTTTGAAAATGCAGAAATCAAAAAAGGGGTCGGGCATAGCGCAGAAAAACCACCTCGCCAGCAACCCCTTTTTGCTTTTTGACTTAATTAATGATCTCTTCTACGCAACGGCTGATCTCCACAATACGGGGCTCATTCAGCCGGTAATAGATGAATTTACCGTCTCTCTCGGTCTTTACGATACCCGCCCGCCGTAAAATGGCAAGGTGCTGGGAGGCGACCGATTGCTCCAGGCGCAACCGCACATAAATCTCGGTTACGGTCAATTTATCATTCTCTTCCAACAGCTTCATGATCTGTTGACGGAGCTTGTGATTCATTGCCCGCAGGGTCAGCGCGGCCTTTTTTACATGTAAAAAGTCAACTTTCATTTCGGGACCTTCTGCTTCATTTACCACCAGAAAATTTCCAGATGCTACTGTACTCATGTTCGAAATTGGATTTAAAATTCAATGTTTACCTTAGCCTTAACACGCAAATTTACATATCAATTTTTTAAAATGCTTCATGAATTTGCCTTTGCCGGGGTGTAAAACGCTTTCACATACAATGGTTCTGCACTGGCCAAATCGGCAAAGCCTTGTCTGGCAAAGCTTTCAAGCCCGAGGTAAACCGCTGCCTGCAGGGTGGAAGGCAATGGGATGAAAAAGGCGTTTCCGGATTTTAACAACCCTTTGCATTTCGCAGCGCCCGAACCTGCAAAAACAACCGGGTGCGCCGCCAGCCAGCGGTCATAGCTGTTTTCAGTAAGTACCAGGGGCTGCGGCGGCAGGAGCTCATGCAGTTGGCTGTTATACAGGGCCGTAAACACTTCCAGGCGGCGGGCATCGATCTGCGGGCAAAGCAGCGCGTCTTCACCGGTCTGCTTGCGCATAGCCAGTGCCATGATTTTCAATGTACTGAGCACGATCAATGGCTTTTCCAGTGCAAAGCAGATGCCTTTGGCGCTGGCCATGCCAATGCGCAAACCGGTATAAGAGCCCGGTCCCGCCGATACCGATACCGCGTCTATCTCCTTTAGTGAAACTCCTGTCTGCGCCATAAGTAGCCCAATGGCAGGCTGCAGCCAGGCGGCCTGTTCCGCCTGTGCCTCGCGGGTATCGGCAGCCAGCACAGTGTCGCCGGCCGACAGGGCCACGAGCGATGAACTGCCGGCAGTGTCTATATGAAGTATCAGGGGAGAAGAGGCCATCGCCAAAAGTACAAACCAATTATTTTTGCCCAATGGAAAAAAAGATCATCAACACCGTCTCCGCCCCTGCTCCCATTGGTCCCTATAGCCAGG
>JAKPBL010000173.1 GCA_029778965.1 Bacteroidota bacterium | reverse complement strand
CAAGCCCAACAAAACAAGGCCCAATGCCCCTATAACATTTAACCAAAGAAATCCTATCGACGAGGCCCGGAAAAGCACGAAAATGGCCACCTGGGTAATCACCGAACTGTAAAACGCTGCATTCCCTTTTACCTGCGGAAAGAAAAAAGCCAGCAGGAAAATACCCAGCAATACCCCATAGAAAATAGAGCCCAGCACGTTTACCGCTTCCACCAGGCTTCCCATATTATTGGCAAATTGCGCAACGACTATACAGAATAGTCCCCAGGCCAGTGTGTACCACCGGGAAAGCCTGAACTCCTGGTCGCCAGTCAGTTTTTTCTTACTATACACCTGGTGAAGATCACAAACGGTAGAGCCCGAAAGCGAATTGAGCGCGGCCGCAATGCTGCCCCAGGCAGCCAGGAAAATGACGGCGATCAGCAAGCCCACCAGGCCGTGCGGCAGGTGGTCGATCACAAAACGGAGGAATACATAATTCGTATCATTGGTATCTACCGTCGGCACTGCTTTTTTCAGCAGCTCTTTATAGGCTTTCCGGTCTGCGTTCATGGCCTGCAGGTTACTGCGCATAGCCGGCACCACCGAGGTGTCGGCTTCGTTGGCCAGGTATTGCCGCACCAGCGCTGCCTGCGATGCCGACTTCTGGGCAAACCCGTATTCTATGGTGTCGAGCGCGCTTTTTTCTGCCGGTGAAATGACTTTGGAAGAAACCGCTTTATTGAAGAAAACCGGCGACGGGTTCACCTGGTAATACACGAAAACAAGCACACCGATCAGGAGTATGGCAAACTGCATGGGCACTTTAACAACGCCGTTCAGCAACAGTCCCAGCCGGCTTTCGCTGAGGCTGCGGGCAGTAAGATACCGGCCCACCTGGCTCTGGTCGGCACCGAAATAAGAAAGCGCGAGAAAACCACCGCCTATGAGGCCATTCCAGATATTATAACGGTCGCTCCATTGAAACCCTTCGGGCGATTGTCCGCTGGTAATCACGTTCAGCCTTCCCAGCTTTCCGCCCACTTTCAACGCATCCACGAACGCAACTCCGTCGGGTAACAAGTGCACCACCATATAGGCGGCGCCGAACATGCCGAGAAAGATGATCAGCAACTGCAATTGTTGGGTATAGGCAACCGCTTTGGCGCCGCCTGAAACGGTGTACACGATCAGCAGGCCGCCCATAAAAATATTGGTCCAGTAAATATTCCAGCCCAATATCGACGAAAGGATAATGGATGGTGCATAAATGGAAATACCTGTCGATAACCCGCGCGACACCAGGAAAATCAGCGATATAAATGTCCGCGTTTTCCGGTCGAACCGTTGTTCGAGATATTCATACGCCGTAATGACCTTCAGGCGATGATACAACGGTACAAAAAAGACAGAGATGACGATCATGGCCAGCGGCACGCCAAAATAATATTGCACAAAGCGCATACCGTCTTCAAACGCCTGGCCGGGGGTCGATAAAAACGTAATGGCGCTGGCCTGCGTGCCCATAATGCTCAGTAACACCAGGTACCAGGGCATAGCCCGGTTGCCTAGAAAGTAACCGTCGAGATCGCGGCTGGTCTTGCTTTTATACAAACCGTACCCGATGATGAGCAAAAGGGTCAGTCCCAATACAATCCAGTCGATTTGGCTCATGAAAAATATTGGGTGAAAAAATAACAGCCGGCAATCATCAATCCCAGCATCAGCAGCACGAATACGTACCACTGGTTCCAGGTCTTGAATACCGGCACTTTTTCTTCTGGCATAGCAATATTATTTATTCCTGTTGGCGATCAGCGAGGCGGTCAGCAATCCAATGGCCAGCCCGATGATCAGCCCGATATGCACTCTTTTAATAAAGCTTCCGATGATCAGGCCGATGATCAGGCATACTGCGATAGCTATATCCCGCCTTCCCTGGTTAGACCTGGCCATGCTTAAAATCCTCTTTTATGGTTCAACGCAATCAGGTTAGCCAGCAGCCGGTAAGCGCCACTTACGCCGGCCGGTAATTCGCGAAAGAACACCAGCCCGGTGT
>JAKPBL010000163.1 GCA_029778965.1 Bacteroidota bacterium | reverse complement strand
ACCAGGCGATAGATGACCAGTTCATCCATACGCAGTTTTTTGCATTGGTGGACAAGGGCGGCCGTGTTCGCCGGATCTACGACGGGCTCAAGAAAGACGAGGTCGACCAACTGATCGGCGACATCCCCGAACTGTTGCAGGAGAAAGCACCCGAGGCCCGGTTCGTCAATGGATTGTTTGTCAATAACCCACAGTAGCCATGGAAAAGAGCATAGACCAGCTATTGAAAAAAAGCCGCCTGAGCGTCACTGAAAGCCGGGTGAGAATCCTGGAGCTGTTTTTCAGCCAGCCGGGCGCGTTGGCGCACGGTGATATTGAGAAGAAAACGGGCGAAAAATTCGACCGCGTCACCGTTTACCGAACCCTCCAGGTTTTTCTGGCCAAGGGCATTATACACACCATTCCGACCAACGACAACAGTATTCGTTACGCATTGTGCAGGGAAGCCTGCGAAGAGGGTCATCACCACGACAACCACGTTCATTTTGTTTGCAACGACTGCGGCAGCACCACCTGCCTCGAAGAGATAACCATTCCCGTTATCAAGCTACCCAAGGGATATGCGTCGAGCCAGGTGGAAATGATTGTGAGCGGAACCTGCAGGGAATGTAAAAAATAAAGCCCCGATGTAGACACACCGGGACTTTTGGTTAAGGCTCTGATTAGTAGCTATTTTAAAGAAGGCAGCAGCCTTCTAAGTGTTTTCATTTACAAATATATTGCCTTAAATCTTGAACTACAAATAAAATGAATACCCTGTTCTGGTTATTTTTTTGTGATTTCACGATTGTCCGGCGGGTGTTTTCATCTGGTCTTTGACAAAATCCATCAACGTTTTAACGCGGGTTGGACCCAGGTCAAATTCCAGTCCGGCAGCACGATACAGCTCAGGAAGAGTACGGGTACCTCCTAACGCCAAAGCAGCGGTGTAATTGTCCAGCGCCTGTTCTTTATTTTCCCTGTATTGCATCCACATTCCGATCGCTCCCAGTTGCGCAATACCATATTCGATATAATAAAAGGGCACTTCAAACAGGTGCAGTTGACGCTGCCAGCTATACTGGCGGAACTGCTCCAGCCCGGAGAGATCAATAACTCCTGTTGAAAACTCATCATTTATTTCTACCCAACGGGTCATGCGCTCTTCCAGCGTATGAGTAGGATGCTCATATACCCAATGCTGAAACTTATCAATGATGGCGATCCAGGGAAAGATGGTAATCACTCTTTCGAGCTGGTGCTCCCTGGCACGGATTAATTCGTCTTTTCCTTTGAAAAAACTGTGCCAATAATCCATGCTGAACAATTCCATGCTCATACTCGCCACTTCCGCGATCTCCATCGGATACTCTTTAAAGGCGCTCAGCGATAAAGGGTGTGCGAGAAAGGAGTGAATGGCATGGCCGCCTTCGTGCACCATCGTAGTAACATCATGCATCTGGCCGGCGGCATTCATGAAAATAAAAGGCGCGCCGGTTTCGGCCAGCGGGCAATTGTATCCGCCGGGTGCTTTGCCTTTCCTGCTTTCAAGATCGAGGCGGCCCATCTCCTTCATCTTTACCAGGCAATCGGCAAAAAAAGGCCGGAGCTCCCGGAAACAGGCAATGGTTTTTTCCAGCAGCTCGGCGCCTGTTTCAAAGGGCCGCAACGGCGTTATGCCTGCCGGTTCCGCCTCTGTATCCCAGGGGCGAAGGCTGTCCAATCCCAGCTTTTCCTTTTTCTTCCGGTATATTTCCGTCACCAGCGGCAATACGTGTTGTTTCACCGCTTCGTGAAAAGCGAAGCAATCTTCTTTCGTATAGTCGAAACGGCCCATCTCCGCGAATTTGTAATCGCGGAAATTGGCGAAGCCGGCGTTCAGCGCCACCTGGTGCCGTTTGGCGATGAGCTGGCTGTACAGCTCGTTCAGCGGATTCCGGTCTTCATATCTTCTCTCCTGGATCTTGCGATAGGCCTGCTCGCGTTTCGACCGGTCGGGGTGCTCGAGAAACTTGCTGGCCTGCTGCAGGGTATATTCTTTGTCGTCAATGGTCACGGTCATTTTTCCCGAAATCACCCCGAACTGCTGGGCCATCACGCTCAGTTCTGCCTGGAGGGGAATATTTTCTGCGCGAAAGAGATCAATTGATTTTTTGACGCTGCGCAGGTAGGTGAAGAACAACTGCTGGTCGAGCGCTTTGGTATAGGGAGATTCGATCAGCTTCCGGTTCAATTGGTCTGCCAGCGGCTGGATCTTTGGTTGTATCTCCATTACAAAGAAGGTAAAAGCCTCTTCGAGCGATTTATTCTCGGTGTCGCAGGTCATCCGGATCTGGCGCCAGCAGGCGTCTTCACTCACCACGGCCTCCAGCTCGCTGCTGTCGGCCAGCCATTTTTCCAGGTCGGCCCTCGATCCGATCGGCCTGTCAAGCAGGTCCTGGAAATAAGGCGCCAGCGCTTCCCAGGTGGTCACCTGGAAATCGGCCGGCAAAAATTGCCGGGGCTTCTGACGTATATCTGCCGTAGCTGTCGTCATCATTCTTCTTTTTTCTTTTTAGCCGCGGCCTTTTTGGGCTTTTCTTCACCATCCCCGGCCTTGGCTGCTTTGGGTGCAGCTTTCTTCGGCTTCTCTTTGGTTGCTTCTTCGCCGGCGGCATCTTCTTTCGCTGCTTTTTTAGCAGGCGCTTTTTTCTTCGGCGTCTCTTCAGCGGCTGGTTCTTCCGCCACCACTTCCGCCTCTTCCTCTGGCGCTTCAGGCAGCGTGATGTCCACCTTGTTTTTCCGCAGCACTTCAAACCATTTCACCATCTTCTTCATATCGCTGGCATACACCCTCTCGAAATCCATATCAGGATATACTTTCTGGAAGTAAGCTTTCAGCGTGCCGCTGTCTTTTCCGTCGGGCAGGGTGTCGGCGCTTGTTTGCATCGCCTGGAAAACGTTTACCAGGTTCACATTGTCTTTCTGTGTATATATTTCAATGCTCTCCAGGTGCGAGAAATTATGAACACGCGAAGAAACGAAGCGGGCGTTCCCGTCTTCGAGCGATTTTACGATGGCTCCGTCGGTTTTGCTGCTCAGCAGTTCGAACAAACCGGGCAGACCGGTAATGGCGATGATCCTGTTATATTCCATATATCATGATTATAAGGGAGGTGCAAGATAGCGAAATTGTCTGCTTTCATCGTAACCCGGGTTCTTTTCGGATCCGCATGCAGGTTTCGGCCGGGGGCGTATTTTTGCGGCATGAATACAACCAGCACCGCTGCGGCGATCGACGAAGTGATCCGCGAAAGAAGAAGCATAAAGCCCGACAGGTATAACGGACAACAGGTTCCCGACGATGTTTTCAGGCAGGTATTGGCGGCGGCCGACTGGGCGCCCACGCATGCATACACCGAGCCCTGGCTGTTCCTGGTATATGCGGGGGATAAAGTGAAGGAAATCTGCCACCGGCATGCAGACCTGTATAAATCGGCCACGGCGCCTGAAAAATTCAACCAGGCCAGTTTCGACAAATTCCAGGGCATGGGCGATAAGGCTTCGCATGTGGTGATCGCCTGTATGAAAAAAGGCAATAACCCGAATATCCCGGCTGTGGAAGAACTGGCAGCCGCTTCGGCGGCCGTTCAGAACATGCTGTTGTCTGCCACCGCCCGTGGTGTCGCCAGCTTCTGGAGTACCGGCGGCATGACCCTGCGCCCGCCGATGAAAGATGCGCTGGGCCTGGGAGAGCACGACCAGGTGCTCGGCATGCTCTATTTCGGCTATATCGACGGCGAGCCCCCGGCAGGTAAAAGAATGCGGCCGATGGAAGACAAGTTCGTCTGGCAATGATCAGTTCCTGTTAAGGTCTGCAAGGGCGGCTTCTATGCGCTGCACCAGGGTGCTTTCATCGGTAAAGCCCCTGGCCAGCAGGAAGAACTTGCTCTCAGACACCTGCAGCAATACCGTGGGATAGCCGGTTACCTGCAACTGCCGGCAAAGTGCAAATTCATAACGGGCCTTTTCTTTGTATTCTTCCGATGCCAGCTTTTCATAAAACGGCACTGCGGGAATAGCGTATTTTTCAAGGAGATGGCGGTAGGCTTCATTGTCGCAAAGATCGCGGCCTTCGTAGTGAAGCGCATATTGCAGATCGGCGGCAAAGGACACCTGCTGGTCGGGGTATATTTCTTTGAATATGCACATCGCCACCGCCGGCTTTTCCGAATTCGGGAACCAGTCGCTTTCCCCGGCATTGAATATATGCCAGAGATAATCTTTCCCGAACTTGATGCCGGTCAGTGTTTCCACTTCTTTATAAGCGCCCTTGATGTATTCGGCCGTCGTGCTGATGGGTTGCGGGCTCTCCGGCAATATCATTCCGCCCGACAGCACTTCAAATTGCAGCCGGTCGGCATATAAGGTGGCGACCGACCGCATTATGGGACTGAATCCGTAACACCAGCCGCAATAGGCATCGTAACAATAAATGATGGTGGGCTTCATGCCGCTAAGGTAAGCGATTAATGCGCTTCGAGCCAGTTGGCCCCGCCGCCCACTTCTGCGATAACGGGTACATTGTTAGGCAGCGGCAGCGCATTTTGCATCGACTCAATGATCAGCGGCTTTAATTGATCCACCTCTTCTTTCAGTGCATCAAACACCAGTTCATCGTGCACCTGTAAAACCATCTTGCTTTGCAGCTTTGCCTTTTTGATGGCGCTGTGCAGGGCCGTCATGGCCAGCTTGATCATATCGGCGGCTGTGCCTTGTATCGGTGAGTTGATGGCGTTCCGTTCGGCAAAACCGCGTACGGTAAAGTTGGATGAGTTGATATCGCGCAGCCAGCGTTTCCTGCCCATCAGCGTTTGTACATAACCGTTCTCTTTGGCAAAAAGGATGGTGTCGTCCATATAGCGGGAAATACCGCTGAATTCTTTTTTATAATTGTCGATGATCTCTTTCGCTTCGGTTCTGCTGATGCCCAGGTTGGCGGCCAGGCCGAAGGCGCCCTGCCCGTAGATGATACCGAAATTGACGCTTTTGGCGTGCCGCCGCTGGTCTTTGGTGACCTCGGCCTCCGATACGCCATATACTTTTGCCGCCGTGGCGGTATGAATGTCTTTGCCCAGGCGAAACGCTTCGCACATATTTACATCACCGCTGATGGCCGCCACAATGCGCAGCTCGATCTGCGAATAGTCGGCCGAAAGCAGCAGATGCCTGTCGTCTCTTGGTATAAAGGCTTTCCTGATCTCGCGGCCACGCTCGGTTCTTACCGGTATGTTCTGCAGGTTGGGGTTATTGCTGGAGAGGCGACCGGTCACCGCCACTGCCTGCGCGTACGAGGTGTGCACGCGACCGGTTTTTCGGTTAATCATGACCGGTAGTGCGTCCACATAAGTGGATTTCAGCTTGGTCAGCTCGCGGAAAGCCAGGATATCGTCCACGATCGGGTTTTGCAGCGCCATTTTAACCAGCACATCCTCGCCGGTGGCATATTGTCCTGTTTTTGTTTTTTTTGCCTTGGGGTCGAGTTTCAGCTTTTCAAACAGCACCTCTCCCAATTGCCGCGGCGACGCCAGGTTGAAGCGAACGCCGGCCTGCTGGTACACCCGCTCTTCGGCTGCTTTGGCTTCACGCTCCAGCTCTTTTGAATATTCGCGCAGAAAGTCGGTGTCCACACGAATGCCCTCAAACTCCATATCGGTCAGCACTTTCACCAGCGGGTTTTCCACCTTGTCGAATACCGACTGCACCTCCAGGCTTTTGAGCAGTGGTTTGAACTGGTGCATCAATTGTAACGTGATGTCGGCGTCTTCTGCCGCATACTCTTTTACTTTCCCGGGCTCTACATCGCGCATATTGCCCTGCCCTTTTCCTTTTTTGCCGATCAGCTCTTCGATGTGCACCGGCTCATAGCCCAGGTATTTGGCGCTCAGCAGATCCATGCCTCGTTTTCCTTCAGGTTCGA
>JAKPBL010000155.1 GCA_029778965.1 Bacteroidota bacterium | reverse complement strand
GTTACCGGGACAGGCATGCGTTGCATTACCCTCCTTTTCGAATGTTTTTACCAGTTCTGCAATCGGTTCTGCCTTTCCGTTAGTGCGGTTGAAAAACGATGAGAACAATTGCAGGAATATCCACTGCGTCCACTTATAATAAGAAGGATCAGAGGTGCGCACTTCGCGGTCCCAGTCATAGCAAAAGCCGATATTATCCAGTTGCCGGCGAAAATTCTCGATATTCTTTTCCGTGCTTACCGCGGGGTGTACGCCGTTTTCGATGGCATACTGCTCGGCCGGCAGTCCAAAGGCATCGTAACCCATGGGGTGCAGCACATTAAAGCCCTTCAGCCGCTTGAACCGGCTGTAGATATCACTGGCGATATAACCCAGCGGATGACCTACATGCAACCCGGCGCCGCTGGGATAAGGGAACATATCCAGCACATAGGCCTTGGGTTTCGTATAGTTATTCTCCACTTTGTAGGCACCGGTCTCTTTCCATACCCGCTGCCATTCTTTCTCGATTCTTCTGAAATTGTATTCCATGCTTTGCCTTTCAAGCACCTGCCTGATTTGTGAAAACCAACTTAAAAATGGGTTTCATCGGCTGAAACCCGCAATAAACAGGCAGGTTCGCTTCGTTTAACGGGCGACAAAAATACAATTTGAACAGTAAAACGGCTATTTTTGTCGTTGACCCGCAGTACTAACCCACTGAAAAAAAACGCCATGTCCCAAATTGGAAAATCGTCTTCCAAACGTTCACAGCCATCGTATTTTATGTCGATTCTGGGGGTTTCCCTGGTGCTTTTTATCCTCGGCCTGCTGGGCTGGATACTGATCAACGCCAATAAGCTCGGGCAATACTTCAAAGAAAACGTGGAAGTAAGGGTTTACCTGCGGGAAAATATCAACGAAAAAGACAGCGCCGCCCTGGTGCAGTACATCGCCAACAAGCCATATGTAAAGGAATACGAATTCGTTTCCAAAGAGGCCGCCCGCAAGAAATTCATTTCCGACGGCAACGACGACTGGAAAAACATCATCGACGCCAACCCGCTGCCGGCCAGCATCGATTTCAAGCTCAACAACCAGTATGTGCAGGCTGATTCGCTGGCCTCGATCGCCGCCGACCTGGAGCAAAACATCGGCGTTAACGACGTGCAATACCCGAAATCACTGGTGAACAGCCTCAACGAAAACGTGCGTAAGATAAGCTTCCTGTTACTGGCCATCGCCATTGTATTGTGCGTGGTGGTGATTGTACTGATCGACAATACCATCAAGCTCGCCATGTTCAGCAACCGCTTCCTGATCAAAACCATGCAGATGGTGGGCGCCACCCGCGGCTTCATTTCCCGGCCCATGAACGTCCGGGCTGTCATCAACGGACTCATCGCCGGGCTCATCGCCCTCGCGGGCATCATAGCGCTGGTGGTCTTTGCCGAGCAGCAACAGCCCGAGATCAAAGCCATGCGCGACACCACCTGGCTGGGATTCCTGGCCGCCGGCATCATTGTGCTCGGTATCCTGATCTCCCTGTTCAGCACCCACCGCGCCGTTATCAAGTACCTGAAAATGAAGCTCGAC
>JAKPBL010000115.1 GCA_029778965.1 Bacteroidota bacterium | reverse complement strand
AAATAAAAAACCCACCGCATGCGGTGGGTTTTTTATTTGAATCCTATCCAATCGCAGTTTGAGGTTTGAAGTCTGAGGTGGCTGCCGCGTGCGGGCGTTAAACGTGCAAGTTCACTGCAGGTGCGGCGTTTCCTCGTAGTCGCGTACATGAAAAATGAATTTATCCGTCGGGAATGCCCGACGGGCATAGAAAACCCCTTTGCGGTCATTGCTCCTTTGCGGCCTTTGCGGGAAAAATCCCCGCACCTGCAGCGGGTTAGCGAATACACGAGCTTCTTCGCATGCGACAGTTACCTCAAACCTCAAACCGCTTCAGCAAATAGATAGCATGCTGCACCCCGTAGTAATTGTTGTAGATAAGCAGGTTTTTAACCGGCCGGTGCATGATGCCGGCATAGTGTGCCGCCGCCGGTAGTTGTTGGCGGGCGAGGATATTGGCCGACATCCGGAGCGCGAAACCGGCCGCGGTGTCAAATTCACCCGAAAGCTGCTTGAAGCTAAGCTGGGTGGCATCGTTAAAAAGGGCCGCCATCTGGTCGTAATAGTGATCGTGCCGTACATCGCCGCTGCGGCCGGTTACCAGTACATCGATGTCGGTCAGCCGAAGCTGCGCATCAGCCAGCATGGCATGTACTTCCTGTTCCAGCTCTGCGGCAGAAGGTTCAAACAGCATGCGCAGATCGGCCAGCTCGGCCAGGGGCTGACGACCCGGCTCCTTTCCCAGCGCAAAGAAAAAACAGCCTTCGCCGGCAATACTACCGGGTGTGGACGTATGGAATAATTCATCCGCGCGAACAGGGAATGATTTCCAGTACCCAAGCTTTTGCTTAATGCCAAAATGCTCTGCCGTTATTTCTTCAAAAGAGCCTACCAGTGCCTGCGCGACCCTCTTCTCCCTGAACAGCAATTGGGCATCCTGCAGCGCATGCTCCAAAGAGAAGCCCCGGTGTACGTAGGTGGTATTGTAGCAATCTACCTGGTAGTGTAGCCCGATTAGTCCATTGAGGGCGTTATATGTGCTCTGGATAAAAGGACTCGGGTTCAGGGTGCCTTCTTCATGGAGGCGAATGCTCTCCATGAATTTCTCCGTGTCGCCCAGGCTACCCTTGCCCGTACCCGTTATAATAGCATCGGGCTTATCGATACCGGCATCGCGCAGGGTCTCTATGGCCACGGCCATACCCGCGCGCGTGAGCCGGCTCATCCGCCTCAACTGCATGATGCCGAACCAGCGGCTGTAATCGATCGGTGGAAAATAAAAAATATTCCCGACCGGCTCAATGCCTGCCACCGGCAAGTCGTCGTTCAGCAGCTCACCTTGTGCACTCAGCGCCCTTGCCGCTTGTATGTACATGGTTTCACGCATAACGGCTCAGTATTAAACAGGCATTGTTTCCGCCAAAACCGAATGAATTGCTCAGCACATGATCCGTCTTCCTGTGTTCCGTAAGAGAAAGCAGGGGGGTAACCGCCGCATCGTTCATAGGCGTGTCAAAATGGAGGGCCGGGTACAATTCTTCATGCACAATGGCCAGCAAAGAAAAAACCGCTTCGATGGCGCCTGCCGCCGCGAGCGTATGACCGGTATAACATTTGGTGGAGCTAAAAGGCGGAAGCTGCCCGCCAAACAGCCGCAACATGGCTTTTGCCTCGGCGATGTCGTTGTTGATGGTAGCCGTGCCATGTGCATTGATATAGCTGATGGCTGCGGGCAGCAACCCTGCTTTATGCAAGGCGCCGGCCATCGCTTCATAAGCGCCGTTACCATCGGGAGACGGGGCGGTAGGGTGGAAGGCTTCGTTGTAATTATGGTAACCTGCCAGCAGGCCCACCGGCTTGCTGCCCGTTACCGCCAGGGATCGTTCCGATTCCAGCACCAGGTAAGCAGCGCCCTCGCCCAGGTTCAGTCCGTTGCGGTGCTCATCAAAAGGTTTGCATAAGCCGGTATCGGTGTTCCTGAGGCTGCTGAAGCCATTCAGCGTGAAGCGGGTCAGGGTGTCGACACCGCCGCAAACCACCCGGTCGAGCAGGCCTGCCTGTACGAGACGGGCGCCATACATGATGGCATTGGCCGATGAAGAGCACGCGGTGCTGATGGTGGCCACCTGCTGCCTGATACCGAAATGCCGGGCGAGTATCTCGGTGCCCTGGGCACAATCAAGCGAGTCGCCCGCCGACAGGTTGCCGATGGCAATAGCCGGGTCGATCAGGTCGGAATACATGTTCTCCACATCGGCCATACCGCCTACACTGGTGGCGTTGATAAAACCGGTACGTACCAGTCCTGCCTTAAAATGACTGCCCAGGGCCTCGTTCAGCGCAACCGTCGCCAGCAGCACCAGCCGGTTTTCCGTTCCCGGCGTTAAGCCGGCCATGGAAGCCAGGGTTGTATTGGAAAAAGGAACCTCGCCCAACGGTAGCTGCGCTGCCAGGCGGCTTTGCAGGTAACGGGCAGTGGTAAGCCCGCTTGTCTGCGCCCGAAGGGCCATCCGGTTCTGCTCGATGCCTGCGCCCAGGGCACTGATGATGCCCATACCGGTAACATACATCGCCTGCACGCTTATTTGGTTCGGTGGGTCTGGATATAGTCGGCCATCACGTTGATCGATTCAAATACCCGGCGGCCTTCACGCGGGTCTTGTATCTTGATGCCATAATTGCGTTCCAGCAGTACGATCAATTCAAGCGAATCAATGCTGTCAAGACCCAGCCCGTCGCCGAAGAGGGGCGCCGCATCCTCAATTTCTTCCGGCTTCATGCCTTGCAGGTTGAGCGTTTCAATGATCTGTAACTTCAGCGAACGTTTAAAATCTTCCATGAAGGCATATTGTTTAGGATTGCCAAAAATAGCCATATTTATCATTTGTCGGAATTAGTTATCTTGGGCCGTTTTTAAAACAACGAACGTTGCAAATACTGGTACTTTATTATACGCAAACCGGCCAGCTAAAGCAGATACTCGATAACATGTTGTCGACGCTTGGCGACAAGGCCTCGATCGATTATGTGTGCTATAAGCCGGAGAAGGATTTCCCCTTTCCGTGGACCAGCGACCAGTTTTTCGATGCTATGCCCGAATGTGTGCTGGAAATACCGGTTCCCCTGCAGTCTTTTCAGATTCCCGATAAGGCTTATGACCTGGTAATATTGGGCTACCAGCCCTGGTTCCTGTCACCGTCGGTGCCCACTACCAGTTTCCTGGTCAGCGGGCAGGCAAAAAAGCTGCGCGGTCTGCCGGTGGTTACGGTGGTAGGATCAAGAAACATGTGGCTGAATGCGCAGGAGAAAATAAAGGCGCAGTTGCACAACATCGGCGCCCGCCATGTGGGAAATATCGTGTTTGCCGATACCAATCATAACCTGGTTTCCCTTTTTACCATTATCCGGTGGACGTTTACTGGCCAGAAAGAACCCAGCCGTTTCCTGCCCGAAGCCGGTGTGCAAACACCGGATATCGAAGGCAGCAGGAAGTTCGGACCGGTTTTATTCGAAGCTGCGTCCACGGGGAATTGGCAAAACCTGCAGCCGCAGTTGCTGGCCCGGGGCGCCGTGTCGCTCAAGCCCACCCTGATTGTATTAGAAAAAAGAGGCATAACCAAATTCAGGAAATTCGCCGTGTACATACGGCAAAAGGGAGAGCCCGGTAACCCGGAACGGCTGTCGCGGGTGCATTTATTCAAAAGATTGTTGCTGACCGGTATATTTGTACTGTCGCCGGTTTCAGGCTTCACCGCCAAAATGGCCAGCTTGTTCAAAAGAAAAACATTCCGGCAGCAACTGGCCTATTTCAAAGGCGTGAGCTACGAGCCCAACGTCATTTAAAACTGTTACTCC
>JAKPBL010000087.1 GCA_029778965.1 Bacteroidota bacterium | reverse complement strand
CCGGCGACCTGTATGCCGACATCGTTAAAACCGTCAGTACCCTGGCCAAGCAGGTTGCCTTCCAGAACAAATCGTACGACGATATCACCGGTTTTATCCGGAACAAGGAAGTGCTGCTGGCCTGCACGCCGGCCATCCAGCCGGTGAGCAACAAAGACCTGAACCGGATCGCCTCGGGCTTCGGCTACCGGATTGACCCGGTATATAAAACCGTGAAGATGCACCAGGGCCTCGATTTCGCTGCGCCGCAGGGTACACCCATTTACGCCACCGCCAACGGTACCGTGAAGTTGGCGGGTAATACCGGCAACGGTTATGGCAACCACGTGGTGATCAACCACGGCTACGGGTACGAAACCCTGTACGGCCATATGTATAAGGTGAAAGCGACCGTCGGCCAGCGTATCAAGCGCGGTGAGATCATTGGTTATGTAGGGAGTACGGGCAAATCGACCGGTCCTCACGTACACTACGAAGTGCATAAGAACGCCAAACGGATCGACCCCGCCTATTTCTTCTTCAATGATCTTAGTCCCGAGCAATACGACCGGCTGTTGAAAATGGCCGCCGCCAGTAACCAAAGCTTTGATTAGTTTGAGGTTTGAACTTTTTTTTTAATTTGTAGTGTGAAAAAGCCCTTTCAACAAATAGCGATGGATTTCGCCGCACCTTCTGACCCGGAAGCGGGTTCGGCAGCAGGAACGGAGATGCCGGAATGGGAAGTTGCGGCAACGGGGCCTGGCGTGGAAGCGGCTGCCAGCGAAGCAACACCGGCGACGGTTGCGACTGCGGCAACAACTACAACTGCACCGGCAGGCAGCACAGGCAGCGGGCCGTCTTTCGAAAAAACAAAAACGCCGCGTTTCAGCCGGAAAACCGACGAGGCCACTACGATCACCATTCGTAAAAAGCCTGGCAGGAAGGAAAAAGAAAAAGCCTGGAAATCGGATACACAGCCGAAACGGGGACGGAAATCGTTAAAGGAAATTACGGCCGAGGCTGACCTGATCGAAATACCCGGCGATGAGGCGCTGTTCAGCAAACAATACTACAGCATCGGCGATGTCGGTAATATGTTCCGCATGAATCCGACCCTGATCCGTACCTGGAGCAATGAATTTGAGCACCTGCTGCAGCCGAAGAAAAACAAGAAAGGCGACCGCTATTTCCGGCCGCAAGACGTAAAGACACTGCATCTCATTTACCACCTCATCCGCGTTCGGAAATTTACCCTGGAGGGCGCCAAAGAGCACCTTAAAATGCAGAAGAAAAAAACCGAGAACCAGTTTGCGGTCATACAATCACTCAACGGCTTCAGGGCATTCCTGCTTGAGCTAAAGCAGAATTTATAGACGAGGTTCCTTACCTAGGCCGGCTGCTGCCGCACCAGCACTTCTTTGGTTTCACCTGCCAGGTCGATGTGCATATCATCGAGCAATCGCAATATAGCCAGGTTTATTTTTTGTTTCAGCAGGTTGAACTCGGCCATGGGAATGGTAGCGGTATAATATTCAATATTAACCAGGAAAGCAGTCGATGTTATATCGGCGAGAAAAGCCGAATAGCTGGTGATGACGGGTTCAGACAGAATCGATTTAATACCCGCAATGGCTTTGTCGATACTATCGGGCGGCGTTTGGAGCGACAACTCCAGCTTCAGGTCGGCACGACGCATGGAGCGCAGGCTCAGGTTATCCATGATACTGTCCACCATCTGCTTATTGGGTACCGTCACATAGGTTTTCTGTTCCGTACGTATGCGTGTGCTGCGCAGCCCGATGCGCTCCACCGTACCAGTAATACTTTGCACTTTTACCACGTCGCCCACCTGGAAGGGCTTGTCGAAAAAGATGATGAACGAAGCGATCAGGTTCTCCAGGCTTTCCCGCGCGGCAAGGGCGAGGGCGCCGGCAACGATACTCAAACCGGCGAGGTAGGTCGTAATATCTTTGTTGAAAGAAAAACGGATGACCAGCAGAATACCGATCACTACCAAGATAGCCTTGAAGAAATCCTTGAAGAAAACGATCATCTGGTTATCGCTTACATCGGCCGTAAGGTTTGCCCGCCGCTCCAGTAACAGGGCGATAAAATCGAAGATGCGGCGCAGCAGCCGGATGAACACAATCACAAAAATGGCTTTCGCAATACTGTCCACAATCTGGCGTACACTCACATGGTACAGGTCAAAGTCGAGCAGCTTCGGAAAGGTCAGCTTGTCGAGCGCCAGCAGCGTAATGGTAATAATGAGAAAGAATTGCATGGGCTGCAACAGCAGCTCCACAAACGATTTCTG